>JADGEK010000008.1:76108-87420 GCA_016744395.1 Gammaproteobacteria bacterium
GAGGATAAAAAATGATATCTGTGTTGTTAGTTGATGATCATCAAGTGGTCCGTTCTGGATATAAACGCATGTTTGAGAGAACGAAACAATTTGAAGTCATCACTGTGGCATCAACGGGGCAGGAAGCTATTACTCATTATCAAATCTATTCACCCGATGTGGTCATAATGGATCTAAGTCTACCAGATATGAGTGGAATTGATGCCCTGAAAGAAATTTTAGAAATGGACAGTAAGGCAAAGATTTTAGTGATTTCATTGCATGAAAGCGCCTCATTGGCAGAGCGTTCATTGAGAGCGGGTGCAAAAGGCTATGTAACTAAATCAAGTGATAGCAATGTGATTTTGGATTCATTGCGTGCAATTGCAAGTGGTAAAAGTTACATTTCTCATGATATCGCAGAAAAAATCACAATTAATAAAATCTACGCCAAAGAAAATGAACGGCTTTCCTTAAGTCGTCGTGAATTTGAAATATTTATGTTGGTCGCCGAAGGAAATAATGTTTCGGAAATTGCCCAAAAATTAAGCCTGCAAAGTAAGACTGTTTCCAACCATATAACCAAAATAAAAAATAATCTTCGCTTGGCCAACTCAGCCGAGTTTGTTCATTTAGCATTGGCAAAAGGTTTAATTGACATTACTCAATACGACAGAACAAATTTCTAGTGATTTTCTATCTATTTATTATTTTGATAAGAGGATGCCTTTCATTTAATCCCCTTAGAAGCAGTAAATGGTTGGATGGTTCATCTAACTCGATGCGATATCTACGTTTATGACTAGGTTGAGCAATCCTTCACTTTTTTAAGTAAAGACTCATCTCTAGTCAATATTCTACAATTCATAGTATTATCTCTAATATTATTGACCATGATAAAAGAGCATATATGGCTACAAATTATCATAAAACAGTTGTTGATTAATCTTAGTTTGTTTAGAATAGTGTCATTTAATTAATAACTAATTAATTATTGAAAATATAAATAATTAGTATTAATAATAGAGTAAGATTGACGATACATACACAGTTTTATTTTTACTCTGTTTTGCTAATCATTAATAATTTCAGAAATCTTGGGAGCCATCATGAGTGAAAAATTAATTGAACCAAAACTACAAGCTGAGCTTAGGGCAACTACACGGATAACCGATGTTGAAACTGATGAAGTACGAGAGTTAGTTCTGTATATTGATGATCCAGCTTTTCGTTTTCGTCAAGGGCAAAGCATCGGTATCGTAGTTCCAGGCAAAGATGAGTTTGGCAGTACCAATCATAAACGAAGATACTCTATTGTTAAGGGAAGTGAGTCTTCTTCAGAAGATGGTATTGAGCTCACTATCCTTGTTCGACGTTGTTTTTTCATTGATGACTTCAATGGTGAGCAATATCCAGGACGCGCATCAAATTATTTATGTGATGCAAAAGTAGGGGATAGTATTTCAATTACAGGACCATACAAAAGCCCATTTAAGATTCCTTCCAATAAAAGTGCCAATATACTTATGATTGGAACGGGTACAGGGATAGCTCCTTTTCGTTCGTTTATAGAAACTATCTATAAGGAAAAAGGTGGCTGGGATGGTCAGGTTCGATTATTTTATGGTGCTAAAACTGGTCTGGATCTACTGTATATGAATGATAAAAATAATGATTTAGTAAATTATTATCAGGAAGAGACATTTCAGGCTTTTAATGCTTTAACAAATAGAGCGTTATCGGGTGAAGAAAAAGCATTAGAAAATTCTTTGAATAATAATATTCAGGAAGCATGGAATTTAATTCAACAACCTGATACTTATGTTTATATCTCCGGGCTTGATAATATTGCACCTGCTCTGGATACGGTTATGATTGATGCTGCGGACACGCAAGAAAGCTGGCAGCTTTTAAAACAAAAAATGAAAGATGAAGGTCGTTGGTCAAAGTTACTTTATAGTTAATAAAGTTAAAAATTTCGTATACTATTGTTCTATTTATAATAAAACTGATCGTAAAGAAGGTGAGTTTTTAGATTGTTTGTATTCGACCTCAGCCAAAAATAATTCAGCTGTTGCCAGGGCATCACTTAATGCATTGTGAGCCTTATAACGAGGTAAATCATGACTCTCTCTCAGATTAAAAAGACGCAGGTCACTGGGTGAGTATAATGAGGTGCGCTGATCCAGTCTTTTCCGGGCAACGACCAAGGTATCAATGATTGGGAAGATTGGAGCCATTCCATAAAGTTTTTTACAAGTGTATTGTAAAAAATTTTTTTCAATCGGGGCAAAATGAACCAGAATGGCTTTTCCAGCCATGGCATACAATAATTGCTCAATAACAGCTTCAACTTTTTGTCCTTGAGATTTAGTATCATCCATTATTTGATGAATAATGACCCCTTCTTCTTTTAAATCACCCTGAGTGCAGATCACCTGATGGTAAGCAGATGAAAGTATGATTTCAAATGACTCGATAGTGATATGGCCTACACTGAGTATTTGATCTGTTTTAGCATTAAGTCCTGTTGTTTCAAAATCCATAGCTAAAATAGGGGTTTTGTTCAGCGCTGTCTTGGGATCAGGAAAAGGGACAGACAAGTAATCTCTTAATGGACCAGGTGGTGCTTTAGCGAGTAAACGTTTTCGTTTTGCTTCATATCCAAACCAGTGACTAAACATATTTAACCTATCTTATAGCGCATTTCTATGTAAGATTGTAAGGTTTGAATAACCTTAAAGGTATCTCTTAAATGACTTCTTTCTAGTTTAGATATTTCTGCTGGAGCCATAAAATTATCAGCTGGAAAGCCAGTACTTATTTGTTGAGCCTGATGTTGCATTCTTAATGTACTAATGAATTCAAGAGAATCTAATAAGTCATCAGCGCCTTCTTTACTTAAAGAGCGGCTGCCACGAACCTTTTTCAAGCGTTCGATGGTATTGACTTCACTTACACCTTCAGCCAATGCATAGATACGTGCTAAATCAACAATAGGGGCTATACCATTGTGTTTTAAATCAAGTGTATCATTATGCTTTCCATCGTGGATAAGGACAAAATCACGGAAAAACCCGAGAGGTGGCGCTAATTTTAGGGCATTAAAACTTAAATGAGCGAGAAATAAATCATTTTTTGGCGTAAGCTTTAACATTTTTGTTCTGACATTCGCTAATAATTGCTTATCGCCATAAATACTGCGTAAATCAAAAAAAATGCTGGAGTACATGAGTGCTTTAGGTGAGGGTGTTTTGATCCAGTTAGTAAAATAGTCAGACCATTTTTTTTCAGGTTGCCGCCACTTGGGATTAGTTGCCATGACGTCGCCTGGACAATAAATATAGCCACACTGGTTTAATCCATCACAGACAAATTTGGCCAGTGCAGCAAACCATTGATCATCTAGTGGAGTCATTTTATCAGAAATAATGATGGCATTGTCTTGATCGGAATGACTGCTTTGCTCTCGTCTGGCATGAGAGCCAGCAGCCAACCATGCGTAAGGGACGGGGGGAGGGCCGAGCTTTTCTTCTGCCAGTTCAATTAAACGCCGAGTGACTGCTGTGCTAATGGCTGTAATGATTTTACCAATATGGTCGGCGGTGGCACTCATTTGCACGGACTGTAATTGTAACTGAGGAATAACCTGACAAAGTTCCTGTATGACTTCGATGGATTCTGCCTTACTAATTGCATTGGTAATATAAACAGAGTTCCGGCCTTCAAGACGAAGAAAATCAGTGACACTGATAATACCCGTCAGCTTTTTATCATCAATAATGGGTAAGTGTCTAATTCGTTTTCGAGTCATAGTCATCATGACTTCAAAGGCACTGCTTGTGGCGGGTGCTGAAATGATATTACTTGTCATTATTTGTTCAACTGCAGTCGATGTTGGCACATCATTAGCAATACAACGCCTGGTAATATCTTTATCCGTTAAAATGCCCACCACATTTTTTTTATCCATAATAATCAGTGATGAAACATTTTGTTCTAACATGATGGTTGCAGCATCACGAATGCTAATTGATTTTTCAGCGCTAATAACTGGATGGTGCATAATGTCTGAAATGGGGGTTTTCATTAATGAAGGAGTGAGATTATTAGTACCCTGAATTTCAGTTATGCTTTGCTTGAGTCGTCGTGATGATGTTTTTTGAAGAAAAGCTAATTGCTCTGGGTAGTCCTGTAAAATATGACTGATTGTCCTGCATCCAAGGGTGTATACCAGAGTATCTTCTTCGACTTTAATTGTAAATTTGACTTCTTCTTCCAGATGGCAAAAAGCAGTGCAGATATCGCCTTCACCTAATTTGCCGACTAATTTTTTTTCTTCTGAAAATAAGGAAACGGCACCTTTACGTATTAGGTATAACCTGCTGGGTGTTTTATATTCTTCGTTGAAAGCAGTGTCTCTGCGAATATATCGAATGGTTATGCTTTTTATAAGTGATTCAATAATGACTTGAGGCAAGCTGTCAAAAGGGAGAATACTCTTTAAAAAATCAGAGATTTCTTGTAATTCAATTTCCATAAGCTAGTACTCGCTGCTATAAAATTCACTGAAATAGTAGCCGTTATTCACGATACTGATCAAACGTATTTTTAATTGGGGTGTTTGCTTTAATAATGATGATGCCTGGGTTTCTGACTGCCAGACTTGTCTTTTTTCATCCGCTTTCATTTTATAACGGATTTCTTGGTTGTTAGTGTCAATAAGGGATAAGAGAATTTCTTCAAGTGGATGATTAGAATTAATTGTAGTGATGTTATTTTTATCTGATAGCTTGAGTGTGAGTTGTTTATTCTTGAGTATGCAGGGTCTTTGTGAAAGTTTGCAATGTCCCTCAAGACTGAGTTCAAAAATATTTCTGTTTTTTTCTTGATACTGCTCATAATAATCTGCAGCAATGTAACCGCCGACAACTAGGAATGGTGCAATAAAAATGGCCATTTTAGTATGTCTGTTCATAGGTCTTCCTCATAGAAAAAATGACCCCGTTAATGTAACGAGGTCATTTTAGCTTAGCAATGTAAAATGCTTTTTATAGGATCTAAAAAAACATTTTAGTGGCCAGTTGCAGCCTCAGGTGAACCAGAAGGGATACGAATATCTTCAATCATTCTCTGAATGTTTTCTGGTGGACGCTCATTAATGATCCTGGAGACAGCAAAGGCAACAGTAAAGTTGACCATAGCACCTACAGCACCAAATGCCTTAGGATCAATACCAAAGAACCAGTTACGTGCCATGTCGCCAAGGAAGGCTGTGCCTTTAATAAACATAATTCCTTCATGTTGGAATATGTATAATAAAGTCATACCAATACCTGCTAACATTCCTGCAACCGCTGCTTTACTGCCAATGGATTTAGCAAAAATACCCATCATCAATGCTGGGAATATCGATGACGCGGCCAAACCAAAGGCCAGTGCCACCGTTCCTGCGGCAAAGCCAGGCGGATTTAAACCGAGATATCCAGCGATTAAAATTGATACGGTCATGGCGACCCGGCTTGCCCTTAACTCTGTCCTTTCCGTAATGTCAGGCCTGAATACACCTTTTAATAAATCATGAGAAATTGAGGAGGCAATGGCCAATAATAATCCCGCTGCGGTTGATAAAGCAGCAGCAAGTCCACCAGCAGCCACGAGAGCAATGACCCAGTTAGGTAGATTGGCAATTTCAGGATTAGCAAGAACCATAATGTCACGGTCTACTTTGACCATTTCATTTTTTTCTTTATCAGCAACATAGGTGATTTTGCCATCGCCATTCTTATCTTCAAATTTTAATAAACCCGTTGTTTCCCAGTTTTTAAACCATTGAGGACGCTGTTCATATTCAAGAGATTCGCTAGCCGCTGGTTGAATGGTATTCATCAGATTCAAGCGAGCCATAGCGCCAACAGCAGGTGCAACCGTGTAAAGAGCGGCAATAAAGATCAAAGCCCAACCTGCGGAAGAACGTGCACCCTTAACGGAAGGAACCGTAAAGAAGCGCATGATTACGTGAGGTAGACCAGCAGTACCAATCATCAAAGACAGAGTATACATAAACATATTTAATGTGCTGCCTAGTTTGGCTGTTGTATATTCTTTAAAGCCCAGATCGGTTACCACTAAATCAAGCTTATCTAACAGGTACATTCCACTGCCATCCGCTAGGGTACTACCCAGTCCAATTTGTGGAATTGGATTGCCAGTAAGGTGTAAAGAGATGAAAACCGCTGGAACAGTGTAGGCAAAAATCAGTACACAGTATTGAGCAATCTGAGTATAAGTAATGCCTTTCATGCCGCCTAGCACTGCATAAACCCAAACAACAAACATACCGATACCCAGACCCAGACCATAGTCAACTTCTAAAAAGCGTGAGAAAGCAACTCCAACACCCTTCATTTGCCCGATAACATAAGTCAGAGAAGCTATGATCAAACAGAGCACAGCAACAACACGAGCAATATTTGAATAGTATCGATCACCGATAAATTCAGGGACAGTAAACTTGCCATATTTTCTCAGGTAGGGGGCAAGTAACATGGCAAGTAAGACGTAACCGCCAGTCCAGCCCATCAGAAAGACAGATCCTCCATAACCTAAAAAGGCAATTAAACCAGCCATGGAAATAAAAGAGGCAGCACTCATCCAATCAGCACCAATGGCCATACCGTTTAGAATAGGGTGTACACCACCACCAGCGACATAAAATTCACTGGTTGAACCAGCTCTTGCCCACCAGGCGATAGCGAAATAAAGTCCAAAGGTGCCAAAAACGGCAATGTAGGTATATAGTTTTAACTCATCCATTATCTATTTCTCCTCATCTTCATGAACGCCGAATTCTTTGTCCAGCTTATTCATGCGATATGAATAAAAGAAGACCAGAACAACGAAGGTGTAAATAGAACCCTGCTGGGCAAACCAGAAACCGAGTTTATATCCGCCTAAATGAAAGTTATTGAGTGGCTCGACTAAGATGATGCCAAAAAGAAATGAAACAACAAACCATATACTGAGGCAAATTGCCATCAGACGCAGGTTAGCTTTCCAATACGCTTGGTGTTTATCCATGAATGTCCTCCTTAAGAAGAAATTAATTTATAGAAGTTTAATGAGTCTAAATAAAACAGTTGATTTATGTAAAATCCTTTTTTATTTATCAAAATTGTTCTTACTCAAATTTTATTATGAGCTAACTGAGTTATTCAGGATTCGTAACACTGGTAATTTAGAGTCATTTTTTGATTGAATATCTAAATACTAACTATTTAAAATCTCAATGTATGTCAAGAAAAACATAAAAAAACCAATGGTTAAGGATAAAAAAAATGTTAATTTTTTTCAAGCATTAAATAACTTATTTAATTACTCAGATAGATAAGCTGTATTGGATTTGTTAATATTAATTATCAATAATAACTATTATTACAATAGTATTGAATTTACTATAATCTCTAAGGTTTATTGTCAGCAAAATGACAGGTAATACTAGGTTGTATTCAATTAATGTATCTGAGAGTGAAAAATGACAAAAAAAATCCAAAGACTTCTGGTTGCCAATCGTGGGGAAATTGCGATACGAATTTTACGGGCCGCTTCAGAACTAAAAATAAAAACCGTTTCGATTTATACGAATGTTGATCGTTTTTCACCTCACCGCTACAAAGCGGATGAAGCTTATCAGATTGGTAATGATGATGATCCCCTTAAACCTTACCTTGATATTGAAGCAATTATTGAGATAGCTAAACGCTATCAAATTGATGCCATTCATCCTGGTTATGGATTCCTTTCAGAAAATGTTCAGTTTGCAAAACGTTGTCGTGAAGAATCTATTACCTTTATTGGCCCATCACCTGAGAGCATGGAGCAGTTGGGTGATAAGATTATGGCAAAAAATAATGCAGTTGAAGCAGGACTGCCTATTATTCTGGATAGTGAACGCAAGCTGGACAGCTACGATATTGCTCAACAGGAAGCTGAACGTATCGGTTACCCCTTGATGTTAAAAGCTGCATCGGGAGGCGGTGGACGTGGTATGCGTGTGATTCGCCATGCCGATGAATTAGAGCGTTCCTTTACTGATGCCAAAAATGAAGCGGCAAAGGCATTTGGTGATGATACGGTCTTCCTGGAAAAATACATTGATTCACCCAAGCATATTGAAGTGCAGATTATTGGTGATCACTCGGGCAATCTTGTGCATCTTTTTGAACGAGACTGTTCTGTACAGCGCCGTTTTCAGAAAGTCATTGAAGTTGCACCGAGTGTGACATTGAGTCAGGAAACACGCAATAAGCTGTATGACTATGCAAAAAAGATTTGCTTGAAAGTAGGCTATTACAATGCTGGAACGGTTGAATTTCTGGTTGATAAAGAAGGTGAAATCTACTTTATTGAAGTCAATCCACGAGTTCAGGTAGAACACACGATTACAGAAGAAGTGACTGGTATTGATATTGTTCGTACCCAGATTCATATTGCAGAAGGTCATCTTTTAACTGATCCAGAGATTAATATTCCTTCACAGGATTCTGTTCAATGTAATGGTTATGCCATTCAGTGTCGTATCACCACAGAAGATCCTCAGCATGATTTTATGCCTGACTATGGAACTATTATTGCCTTTCGTAGTGCAGGTGGTTTTGGCATTCGTCTGGATGTCGGAGCAGCTTATCCTGGTGCTAAAATATCACCATTTTTTGATTCTATGCTGGTTAAAGTCTCATCGTGGGGCAGAACCCTTGATGGTGCCGTACAGAGGATCAGTCGAGCTTTAAGAGAGTTTAGAATTCGTGGTGTAAAAACTAATATTGCCTTCTTAGAAAATGTTCTGGATCATCCCACTTTTGCATCGGGCAATGCCAGCGTGACTTTTTTGGAAACTCATCCAGAATTGTTTAAAACGACTCGTAGCTTTGACAGTGGCACTAAAACCCTGAATTACCTTGCTGATGTGATTGTTAATGGTAACCCAGATGTTAAACAGGTTGATCAAAGCAAGCACTTTAGAAAGCCAATTGTTCCAGATTTTGATAAAAATGGTGACTATCCAAAAGGAACCAAAAATCTGCTTGATGAGATGGGAGCGGATAATTTTGTTCAGTGGATTAAAGAACAAAATAATATTCTCTATACTGATACCACTATGCGTGATGCCCATCAGTCATTGCTGGCAACCCGGGTAAGAACCCTTGATATGCTGAAAGTAGCAGAAGGTCTTGCTAAAAATCATCCTCAGTTATTTTCGTTAGAGGTCTGGGGCGGAGCAACGTTTGATGTATCCATGCGGTTTTTGCATGAATGTCCATGGGAACGCTTGAGAGAGTTACGTAAAGCCATTCCAAATATCTTGTTACAGATGTTATTCCGTGGTTCCAATGCAGTGGGATATAAGGCTTATCCTGATAATCTGGTTGAGAAGTTCATTGAAAAATCCTGGGAAAATGGTATTGATGTGTTTCGTATTTTTGACTCACTCAACTGGGTTGAAGGCATGCGTAAATCCATTCAATTTGTACGCAATCATACGGGTGGAATCGCTGAAGCCAGTATTTGTTATACTGGTGACTTACTCAATCAACAAGCAGGCTATAAATATAACCTGCAATATTATACAGATCTTGCCAAACGTCTGGAAGATGCTGGTGCGCATACCCTTGCAGTCAAAGATATGGCTGGAGTATTAAAACCTTATGCGGCTGAAATTCTAATTCCTGCATTGAAAGAAGCGGTTGATTTGCCAATTCACTTGCATTGTCATGATACTTCATCAATACAGGCAACAACATTGTTAAAAGCTATTGAAAAAAATGTTGATATTGTTGATACAGCACTGAGTTCAATGTCAGGAATGACTTCACAAGTTAATTTAAATTCAATGATTGCTATTATGCAAGGTCAGGAGCGTGAACAGAAGTTTAATCTGCCCTCATTAAATCAATATGCAAATTATTGGGAAGATGTACGTGAGATCTATTACCCGTTTGAATCTGGTCTGAAATCCGGGACTGCAGAAGTGTATGAGCATGAAATACCTGGTGGTCAATATTCAAACCTCAGGCCTCAGGCCGTAGCATTAGGACTTGAACATAAATTTGAACAAATTAAGAAAAACTATGCCATTGTTAACCAAATGTTTGGTGATATTGTTAAAGTAACCCCTTCATCTAAAGTGGTTGGTGATATGGCTTTGTTTATGACATCCAATAATCTTACAGAGAAGGACATTATGGAACAGGGGGCTTTACTGGCTTTTCCTGATTCTGTGATTGATTTGTTTAAAGGGAATCTGGGACAGGTTGAAGGTGGTTTTCCTGAAGCTCTCAGTAAGTTGATTTTAAAAGATGATAAACCGTTTACTCAACGCCCTAATGAATATCTTGAGCCTGTTGATTTTGATAAGGAATTTGTTGACTTTCAGGAAGAGTTTGGTGAAGAGAAGGATTTTCTGGATTTCTTATCCTATAAAATGTACCCCGATGTTTTTCAGAATTTTCATGAGCATATGAACACTTTTGGTAGAGTTAAAAACCTACCAACACCAGCGTTTTTCTATGGTATGAAACAAAATGAAGAAGTGCAGGTTAAATTAAGTCAGGGAAAAACCATTATAATCCGTTTGATTTATCAATCAGATCCAGACGAAAATGGTTTATGCACAGTCACCTTTGATCTTAATGGTCAAACCCGTAGTGTTCAGATTCGTGATCGTTCAGCAAAAGCGACTGTAAAGGTCAATAAAAAAGCAACTGAAGACGAGCATATTGGCGCTTCGCTACAAGGCAAGCTCTCAATCGTACTGGTTAAAGAAGGTCAGAAAGTGAGTAAAAATGAGCCTCTTTTTGTTATTGAGGCTATGAAAATGGAAACAACGATCACCGCAGCCTCTGATTGTACTGTTAAAACAATTTATTTACAGGCAGGTGAATTAGTAGAGCAGGGTGATTTGGTAATCGAATATAAATAACTATTAAATTTTCCCCTTTGCTAATGGCTGGCACAGGGGATGGTGAATTGTATATTTGGAACTTTGTTCAGTCAGTTATAGTCAACGTGAAGTTTAAAGGGCAGAGTTACCTGCCCTGACCAATAGAGCCTCATTTGTACATAGACATTTCAATCTCATCAATGGCAGTGTTGATTCCAGCATAAGCATAACGTTCATCGTTTTTTCTGATAGTGGCGCACTCTTTCCTTTTAACCTACTCATAGTTGAGTGAACTGTGAATCATTCTATTGAGTCCCTCTGTTATATTATAAATTTTCACATACAGATACATGTGGTGTATGGCTGATGCTTTAATAATGAGAAGACAGATTAT
>JADGEK010000074.1 GCA_016744395.1 Gammaproteobacteria bacterium
TCAAGCTTCATCAAGTCGTGTGGGCAGATGTACATACATGCTGTTCTGTCCTGACCTTTACAGCCATCACACTTTTCTGTGCGTACGAATGTTGGCATTATTTTTCCTTATATTTTATTTCTTTAATCTAAATCAAAGGCCCTTCAGGCTAGCCTGTTGAGCCCTTTTCAGTATTGCTAACTTTAAATACAATCTTTTTTATAAGAGTGGAATCATCATTAAAGCAACAATGTTAATGATTTTAATCATTGGGTTAATAGCAGGTCCCGCTGTATCTTTGTATGGGTCACCTACAGTATCACCAGTTACCGCTGCTTTATGGGCATCAGAGCCTTTACCACCATGATTTCCATCTTCGATGTATTTCTTAGCATTATCCCATGCACCACCACCAGTGGTCATAGAAATTGCGACGAAAATACCAGTAACAATGGTTCCAATTAATACACCACCTAAAGCTTCCTGACCTAAAGTCAGACCAACAATAATAGGCACTGCAATAGGAAGGATTGAAGGAATAATCATTTCTTTAATTGCAGCAGCTGTTAACATATCAACGGCTTTAGAATAGTCAGGCTTTTGAGTTCTATCCATGATACCAGGCATTTCTTTGAACTGACGACGAACTTCAATTACAACTGAGCCTGCTGCACGACCAACGGCTTCCATTGCCATAGCACCAAATAAATAAGGCACTAAACCACCAATGAACAAACCAATCAGAACCATGTGGTTTGATAAATCAAATGATACTGCACCAGAACCATTCGCTTCTAAAGTATGTGTGTAATCAGCAAAAAGAACCAGTGCAGCAAGTGCAGCTGAGCCAATTGCATAACCTTTAGTGACTGCTTTAGTGGTGTTACCTACTGCATCCAGAGGGTCAGTGATGTTACGAATTTCTTCAGGCATTTCTGCCATTTCAGCAATACCACCAGCATTATCAGTAATAGGACCGTATGCATCAAGAGCAACAATGATACCTGCCATTGACAACATAGAAGTTGCAGCAATAGCCACAGCATATAAACCACCTAACTCATAAGCACCCCAGATGCTGGCACAAACAACAATCACAGGTGCAGCTGTTGATTTCATTGAAACACCTAAACCAGCAATTACGTTAGTACCATCACCAGTCATAGATGCTTCAGCAATAGTTCTTACTGGTGCATATTCTGTTGAAGTATAGTACTCAGTAATAACAACCATCGCACCCGTTAAAGCTAAACCGATAAGTGCAGCGTAATATAGGTTAATGGTAGCAAGCTCTGCACCAGCAACAGTGATTGTATTACCTAGCATATAAGTAGTTACGGGATAAAAGCCGATGCCAGCAACAACTGCTGAAGCAATAAGGCCTTTATACATAGCACCCATAATACTACTTTCTTCACTGTTCAATTTAACCAGCATAATACCGATAATTGAAGCAACAATTGAGACACCGCCTAAAACTAAAGGATACATTACAGCCGCGTTCACAACTTGACTTGCGGTTGTTACCATTAAAGAGCCTAGTAACATTGTCGCAATAATTGTTACCGCATAAGTTTCAAACAGGTCAGCCGCCATACCAGCACAGTCACCAACATTGTCACCTACGTTATCAGCAATAACTGCTGGGTTACGAATGTCATCTTCAGGAATACCAGCTTCTACTTTACCAACGATGTCTGCACCAACGTCAGCACCTTTAGTGAATATACCACCACCAAGACGAGCAAAGATTGAGATTAATGAACCGCCAAAAGCTAAGCCAACTAATGCATGAACTGTTTGTTCAACAGTAGAACCTGTTGCCATTAATATGCCAAAGTAACCAGCAATTCCGATTAGAGCCAGACCAACCACTAACATACCTGTGATTGCACCACCACGAAAAGCGATGAGGAATGCTGCACCCATACCGTTTTTAGCTGCTTCGGCTGTACGAGAGTTTGAACGGACTGAAATATTCATTCCGATATAACCTGTCGCTCCAGATAAAACCGCACCAATTAAAAATCCAATTGCAGTTTGCCAGCCGATAAAAGCAAAAATTGCAACAAAAACAACAGCACCAACCATTCCAATCGTTTTATATTGGCGGTTTAAGTAAGCTTGTGCACCATCTTGAACTGCTTGCGCAATTTCCAACATTGTGTCACTTCCAGGTGAATGAGACATGATCCACTTAATGGATACAACCCCATAGGCTACGGCAGCAATTCCAGCTACCAGTGCAAAGATTAATTCAACAGACATTACGTCCCCCGTTGCTAAGTTTTATGATTGAATTCACTACGAATTCACGAAAAAAAGACTACTTGAGTCTAATCTAAAAGCCCTCAATGTTCATTGATCAACATCAATAGGCACTAATATGGCTCAATCGATTAGACAATAAAGAATCAATTGAGCTTGATAAATCAAAATCACGAACTATTTTTAAAAATTAGGTTTACGATCTTAAAATATAAAAAAGAAACAAAAAAAAGGGCCGATTAAATAATCAGCCCTTTTTTAATACTTATACTTCGAAGTCTGGCAACTTCTTGGCAACACTTTGATTTTTCAGTACGACATACTTTGGTAAGCCGTTTTCATATGGAGGATAATCTTCACCATCAATTAAAGGCAGAAGATAGTCCTTGCACTTCTGAGTGATTCCAAAACCATCATCAGTGATGAAGTCCATAGGCATCATCTTCTCAACATTGGCCACTTCTGAAAGAGGTGCTTTGCCAATTTTCCATTCATATGGATTGTTTGAGATGCGATCAACTGTTGGCATGATGGCATTATCGCCTTCTAAAGCAAAGTTAACACCCGCTTCACCTAATGCATACGCTTGCTCAACATCAGATTTAGAAGATAAGTGACGTGCCGCACGTTGCAGATAGTCAGCAACAGCCCAATGGAATTTATAACCCAAAGCATCCTTTATAATATTGGCAACAACAGGTGCTGCTCCACCTAATTGAGCATGACCAAATGAATCGCGTGTACCCTGCTCTGCAAGGAAACGACCATCGGCCCAATGAACACCTTCAGAAACAACAATCGTACAGAATCCATATTCTTTTACTTTGGCATCAACATTAGCCAGGAATTTATCCTGATCAAATTCAACTTCAGGAAAAAGAATAACAACAGGGATATTTTGATCTTCAATTAAACCACCCGCAGCTGCAATCCAGCCTGCATGTCGGCCCATGACTTCAAGAACAAAAATCTTTGTAGAAGTTTTAGCCATTGAACGAACATCAAAGCTGGCTTCTAAAGCTGAAACAGCGATGTATTTCGCAACAGAACCAAAACCTGGGCAGTTATCAGTGATAGGCAAGTCATTATCAACAGTCTTAGGTACGTGAACAGCTTGAATGGGGTAACCCATTTTCTCAGACAGTTGTGACACTTTATGACATGTATCTGCGGAATCACCACCACCATTATAGAAAAAGTAACCAATATCGTGTGCTTTAAAGACTTCGATTAGACGCTCATATTCAGCTCTATTCTCTTCAAGGCTTTTTAGTTTAAAACGGCAAGAACCGAAACCACCTGACGGCGTATGAAGTAAAGCAGCAATATCTTCATCAGATTCAAGGTTAGTATCAATTAAATCTTCTGTTAATGCGCCAATAATACCATTGCGACCCGCATAAACTGTACCGATTTTATCACTATGCTTACGCGCTGTTTGAATAACACCACATGCAGAGGCATTAATTACTGCTGTAACACCACCAGACTGTGCGTAAAATGCGTTCTTCTTTGTCATTTTAACTCCAAGGTTTTATATAGTTGTTAAATTAATTGAATTCAGAAAATGCTTTATTTCAAATTTCTTTGTAGTATGAAATAGGAAAAAAAGTACTATTAATATTTATTCGTTTTCCAGGGCTTTATCTCTTTCGAGATCAGCATGAACCTGCAATACCGTCACAACACAATCAAGAATATTATCAAAGGTGGGTACTGCTGTACCGTATTGATCACGTCCTTTATAGTAAAATTGTGTTTTATAAGTTGATCGGCCTATTTTAAAAATTACAAAATTACTCTTTTCAAATTCCCAAAAAAGCGCTGGGCAATTTGAGACTTCTCGATCACCTGGACGAAGTCTGACTTCTACATCAGCAAGTTGTGTTTCAGTTTTACCCTTACCCCAACGCTCATCAAGAGTTTGCTGAACAGTCCAGGTATCAGTATCAGAGAAATCTTTAATCTTAATATTTGCTTTTGTTACCATATTCTACTTTTATAAAAAATTTAATGAATAGTACCAGCATCACCAGCAGTAAAGTTTTGTGTCACACCAGATTTAAGCTCTTCTTTAGTTGCATCACGAACCACACCAACGGTAACAACAAACTGTATGGTTTGACCTGCTAAAGGATGATTTCCATCCACTGTTAATTTACCATTCTCAATATTCGTTACAGTAAATTTTTTTGCTTCGCCTCGATCATTTTGCATCTCAACTTCAGCGCCGATTTGATGGAATTGGGGTGGTACATTTGCTAAATCATCCGTAAAAATCAAGTTGGGGTCACTGGGACCAAAACCTTCCAATTGAGATAAAGAAACTTCAACTCTATCTCCCTTTGAATGCCCTTCCAGCGCATTTTCAATTTTTGGAAACAAACCACTATCACGGCCATGAATATATTTTACGGGTATATCAACACGCTCTTTTATTTCACCCTTAGCATCTAAAATTGCATAAGTGAGTTCAACGTATTTATCTTTATTTATTTGTTCAGCCGACATTCTAATTTCTAACCATCTGTTTCAATATTTAAGGATATAGGCAATAGATATAATAGCCCATAATTGTTGCCCTTTATTTACAAAAGGCGCCATATTCTATCATAGAATAGTTAAAAATACTTATAGGCTATTTAATCGGCTAATGACTCATTATTATTTATTAATAAGCAAACTATCCTGGAATACAGATTTATGAACATCACCCATACTCAAAATACCAACCAGTTTATTATTTTCAGTCACTGGGATACGGCGTATTTTACGAAGCCACATCATTGATGCTGCACGAAGAATAGGCATATCTGGAGAAACGCTGGCAACCACTCTCGTCATAAGATCATCCACAGTTTTACCCAAAACACTACTATAATCTTTTTCCATGGCTTCAAAGTCAGCTTTACCGCCTGAATCAACCAGTTCTCTCATATCTGGAAACATGCTGCAAAGAATGTCTTTTTCAGAAATAATACCAACGACATTATTGTCATCATCAACCACTGGCAGTCCACTTATTTTATTGAAACACATGATAGTCGCTATATCTTTTATAGGAGTATCTGCTTTACATGTTTTAACATCGGTGCACATTGTATCTTTAACTTGCATTTAAACCTCGTCCTTATCCTCAAAATTTTATATAAATAACCTTATTGGTACTTCACATCAGGTATTGAAAATTTGCTTGCTATAAACAGGCAACAACTCTTTTAATAACACCTTATAACAAGATATTTGTGCGGTTGTTTTTTATAGTTAATAAACATACCATGTTTTTTAACCTTAAAAACCTACTCATAAATGGGTATATATCGTGTTTTACCAACCTACATTAATTAATCAAACTTCTAAAATAACATTGTATTTTATTGTTTTAGAATACATTTAAAGAATATACATTATGACTGATACCGTTGAAAAAATTTCTAATGATCTGAAACAATTTGCAATTGAACGTGACTGGGAGCAATTTCACACCCCTAAAAACCTTTCGATGGCCCTCATTGCTGAGGCTGCAGAACTCATCGAACATTTCCAATGGCTCACCCCTGAACAAAGCAAAGAAGTGACAGGCGAAAAATTACAAGATATTAGTCATGAAATGGCTGACATCTTTATTTATTTATTAAGAATTGCTGAACAACTGGATGTTGATCTCGTTAAAGCCACAAGAGAAAAGATGATGATTAATGAACAGCGTTTCCCTGCCACTGAAAAAGGTCAACAAAACCGAAAAGATAAGAAATATAAGAAAAACTAAATTCATTACATTTCCCTTAAATCAACACATTACGACCATTGCAGTAATTTGGAGTAGATTAAAATCAAGAGAAAAAGAAAGATGGCTCGCTTGAATAAATACTTGTGAAACCGTGCAATCGGTTTTGATCGTACTTATGCGAGTGAAGCACCTTCTTTTTCTCTTGATTTTTTAAACCTAAATTGCCGCAATGGTCGTAAACCAGCCATTCAAAGAAAATTCAAGGAACTGATTAGATACGATTCGAACCCTCTCTAAATAGATATCGAGATTATGCCTCTTGAGATGTATCATTGCTTTCGTCAAAAAAGAATTTACATTCGCAAGTTAGTTCCTGAGTTAATTTTGTATAGACAATATAGGAACTAACTGTTCAATATCAATCCGCTCCGTGGAGGAAATTCGATGTCGGATATTGTTGCAACCAACGAGACTATACTAGTCGTAGGTGGCGGTATCAGTGGTATCAGTGCTGCCCTAGAAGCTGCAGAAGCAGGCAAGCAAGTGATACTGGTTGAAAAAAACGCTTATATAGGCGGCCGTGTTACCCAACTGCATAAGTACTTCCCAAAGCTGTGTCATCCTACCTGTGGTATGGAAATCAACCAGCGTCGTGCTAAAACCAACCCGAACCTGACCATCTTAACCATGGCTGAAGTCACCGACATCAGTGGTGATAAGGGTGATTACAGCATCAAAGTGAAGCTTAAGCCCCGTTACGTCAACAACAACTGTACCGCCTGTGGCCAATGTACAGACGCCGTGGACGCAGAATTTGACAGCGAATTCAACTACGGTCTGAACCAGCGTAAAGGCGCCTACATTGCCTACAACAACGCTTACCCTCAGACCTATGTTCTGGATGAGCGCATCATCGGTACCGACGATGCCACCAAAGCCAAAGACGCCTGCCCTGCTGACGCCATTGATTTGGACATGGTTGAAGAAAGTATTGACCTCAAAGCCGGTGCCGTCGTCTGGGCCACAGGCTGGCGCCCCTTTGATGCCAATAAAATCCAACCGTATGGCTATGACCGTTTTGACAACGTCATCACCAATGTGGAATTTGAACGCATGAACGATCTCATGGGCCCCACTGGCGGTAAAGTGGTTCGCCCTTCCGACGGTGCTGAGCCTAAAAAGATTGCCTTCATTCAGTGTGCCGGTTCTCGTGACCGCAACTACCTCAAGCATTGCTCGCGCATCTGCTGTATGGCCTCTTTAAAACAAACCCATTACGTCCGTGAAAACATCACTGACGGCACATCGGACATCTACTACATTGATATCCGTGCCATTGACCGTTTCGAAGACTTCTACCAGAAAGTGCAACAAGACGAAACCGTCAAATTCATCAAATCCAAAGTGGCATTCATCACCGAAGGTGAGAACAACAACCCCGTTCTTAACGGTGTCGACACTGAAGGTTATCACCGTTATGCCAATGAATACGACATGGTCGTACTGGCGGTCGGTATGGAGCCCAGCGTCAATCAGAGCGACTTCCCCGTGGAAATCGTCATGAATGAAGAAGGCTTTATCGAGATGGATGAAAAGAACGGCGGCGTCTTCGCAGCTGGCTGCAGTTCCGATGCCCTGGATGTGAACCGTGCGGTACAAAGTGCCACCGCGAGCGCATTACGTGCGGTCCAAGTGATTAACCAAGTTGGAGCCGTCAGCCCACAAAACGAGGGAGCTAAATAACCATGGCCGATGAAATTAAAACAGGTGCATACATCTGTAAGGGCTGTGATCTGGGCAACCGCCTGAACACAGACCAACTCGAAATGATAGCGACCCGTGAAGGTCGTGTGGCTTCGGCTAAGAGCCACGATTTCTTATGTGGCGCTGAAGGCGTCAAAATGATCCAGGACGATCTGGATTCAGGTGAAAGCAATCGTGTAGTCATTGCCGCCTGTTCACGTCGTGCGAAGACCGACGCGTTCAACTTCGCCGGGGTGCCCATGTCACGGGTCAACTTACGTGAAGGCGTCATCTGGGTTCGCCCGGATGAAGACGAAGCACAAGAAACCACTCAGGAGATGGCCGAAGATTACGTGCGCATGGGGTGTGCCGAAATCAAATTCATGTCCACACCGAAAGCGTCTGAAGAGCAAGGCACCAATCGCCACGTCCTGGTGGTCGGTGGTGGTATTACAGGCATGACCGCTGCCATTGAAGCCGCTCGTGCAGGTTATCAGGTCTCTTTAGTTGAAAAAACCGATGCTTTAGGCGGTACGACAGGTCAATTGTACAAGCGTGCTCCGACACGGGCCCCTTATGCTGATCCCGAAGATACAGGGGTCACTGAGCTGGCTCAAATGCTGGAAGACGATGACAAAGTGACCATCTACCTGAACTCAATTTTAAGCAGTTCCGATGGTGCACCCGGTCGTTTTGACATCGAAATCACGACAGGTGATGCGACTCAAAGCATCTCTTGCGGCTCCATCATTCAGGCCAGTGGTCAAACGGAATTTGATGCCAACCAGTTAACCGAATTCAGTTACGCCGATGCCCCTGATGTCATTACGCAATTGGAAATGGAAGCCCTGGCCAAGGCTGCCGATGGCGGCCCTGTCAAACGCCCTTCTGACGGTAAAGAAGTTCAGAACGTGGTCTTTGTTCAGTGTGCGGGTCAGCGCAGTGATAAAGAAGGTCATCTGTCTTACTGTTCTGGTCACTGTTGTAACACCAGCATCAAGCAGGCGATGTATTTGAAAGACAATGCAGAAGCCGCTGCCGAAGGCAGCAGCATCGATGTTCAAACAACGATTCTGTTTACCGATTTACGGACTCCTGGCGCAGGCGGTGAAGATTTCTACCGCAGCGGTCAGAACAAAGGCGTGACATTCCGTAAAGGCTCTGTCTCAGGCGTTTCTGCCGATGCTAAAGTCTCTTTCAGCGATTTAATCCTCGATGAAGACGACACCATTGATGCCGACTTAGTCGTTTTAGCGACGGGTATGATCCCAAATTCAGGTCGTAACAATGAGCGTGAAGATGAGCTGGCTGCTCAGAAGACTCAGCTTGAAGCCGAAAACAAAGAGGTCCCACAAGAGATTTTAGATGAAATCGCCATTCCTGTGGAGTCTATCTTAAATCTGAAATACCGTCAGGGCTCTGATTTACCTCAGCTGGTGTCAGGCTTTAACGATTCTCACTTCATCTGTTTCCCTTATGAAACCCGTCGTACGGGTATTTATGCCGCGGGTCCAACCCGACGTCCAATGGACACTCAGCAGGCTCAGGAAGATGCCACTGGCGCCACCATGAAAGCCATTCAGGCCATTGAGAATGCCGGTCAAGGTATGGCAGCTCATCCGCGTGCGGGTGACTTGTCTTACCCTTCCTTCCGTAAGGAAGGCTGTACTCAGTGTAAACGCTGTATGATGGAATGTCCCTTTGGTGCCATCGGTTTTGATGAGAAAGGTTTCCCTGAATACAATGAAGCCCGTTGTCGTCGTTGTGGTACCTGTATGGGTGCGTGTCCTGTGCGGGTTATCTCCTTTGAGAACTACTCCATTGATTCGGTCGGCCAGCAAATTAAGGCCTGTGATATCCCAGATGAGTTTGATGAGAAGCCTCGTTTATTGGTTCTGGCGTGTGAAAACGATGCCTACCCTGCTCTGGATATGGCGGCTCAGAACCGTTTTGAATACTCGGCATTCGTGCGTGTTGTCCCTGTGCGCTGTTTAGGTTCAGTCAACACCATCTGGATAACCGATGCCTTGAACAGCGGTTATGACGGTGTGGTTCTGATGGGTTGTAAGAAAGGCGACGATTATCAGTGTCACTTTGTGAAGGGCTCTGAAATGGCGCATATGCGCATGAGTAAGATTGCCGATACACTGCAAACATTGAATCTTGAAGAAGAACGTGTCGCAGTCCACGAAGTCGCGATTACGGACATTCATCGTGTGCCCGAGTTGATTAATGATATGGCCAAGACCATTGACGAAATCGGCATGAGCCCATTCAAGTTCTAAACAGCCAGGGAGTGTGCTTTTAACAGAGCAACACTCTCCTCAAGGAGACAGTAACAATGAGTGATTTAAACCAAGCCCTGGCCACGAAGTACAAGGGCAACTTCTTAAAAGAAGTCATCGATAACGTCGAAGAAGGCGATATGGTGCAAATGTGTATGCAGTGTGGTGTCTGTGCGGGTTCTTGCCCCATGGGTCCTCACTGGGAGCATACCCCGCAAAAAATATTTATGATGATCCGCGCCAATAAGCGTGAGGAAGTCTTAGCCAGTGACTCCATGTGGATGTGTACTTCGTGTTACAACTGCATTGCCCGTTGTCCACGTGAGTTGCCCATTACCCACATCATGCACGGCTTGGCCACCTATGCCAAGCGTCTGAATCTGGTGCCTAAGACTCAGCCTACGGCTAAGTTTGCGCAGTTGTTCTGGAACAATTTAACCAGCAAGGGTCGCGTCAATGAATTGAAGCTGGGTATCAGCTTGTACTTCATGAATGGCTTTGGCGAAGGTGTGAAAACCGCAATGGCGAATCAAAAGCTGGGTCTGAACATGTTAAAGACCAAGCGGATGGCGATTAATGAAGCCTGGGGCGGTCACAGTGTGAAAGATAAGTCGGGTTTCCATGCGATGTTGAAAAAAGCAGCGGAAATTGAAAGCGATTCAATTGAAGCTAATAGTAAGTAGAGGATAGTAATTATTATGTCTAAAGAATATTCATTTTACCCGGGCTGCTCGTCGCAAAGCGGAGCATCCTCTTCGAACTACCTCACCTCGGTGAATGCCATGTGTGAAGAGTTGGATATTAAACTGAACACCATTGATGACTGGAACTGTTGTGCCGCGTCCATTGGTTATGCAGGTGGCGGTGAGTTACCTCGTGTGTCTTTATCGGCTCGTAATATTGCTCTGTCTGAGAAGCAGCACCCTGAGCAGGACATTGTGGCCACCTGTGCCGCTTGCTGGCTAGCCACGCGTGAAGCCTCTGAACGTATTAAAGAAAGCACTAAAATCAAAGAAGGCACAGGGCTCGCTCTCAAAGAAGCGGGTCTGGAGATGAAAAACGATAAAAACGTCCGTCATATGGTGGAGGTTCTGGTCGAGGACATCGGTATGGCGGCTATCACTGATAAGGTGAAGAAGCCTTTAGAAGGTCTTAAGATTGCAGGTTATGTCGGGTGTCAGACCAACCGTCCCTTTGGTATTGACGGGGAATCGTTTGAGAATCCACAATACCTGGATAATATGGTCGAAGCCGTAGGCGCTGAGCCTATCCGCAGCTATGAGAAGAAAGTCTCCTGTTGTGGGGGCGCATTGGCCTTCTCTGAGCCTGATAAGAGCTTTAACTTAATCAAGCCGATTCTGGAATCTGCAATGGACAATGGCGCGGATATGATTGTCACGCCTTGCCCTGTGTGTCAGATGAACACTGAAGTTTATCAGGATAAAATCAATGAGAAGTTCGGTACGAATTTCAATATCCCTGTGGTTTACTATTCCACATTGATGTCGGTGGCCTTTGGTCGTTCGGCGGCAGATTCTGCATTGAATGGACAAGTCATTCAGGCTGAAAAGCTTAATGCCATTGCAGCAAAGTAGAAGTCAGTGCAGAGATAAAGCATGCCTTTGTCTCTAAGCCATCCATAAAAAGCCCGAATCGGTGATCCGACTCGGGCTTTTTATTCGTTGTTGTTTTTAATTCAACATTCAACTCATTCAATGTTATCAGTAAGTATATTCATCAAGAATTTTCTGATAAGTACCATCTTTTTTAATTGCAGCCAATCCCTGGTTAAACTTAGCAATTAATGTTTGGCTTTCAGGATTCTCTTTAGGTGCAGCAACGTATAACTTCCGAGAACTTAATGGCTTTGCCAAAAAACGAAAATCCGCTCGATTGTTTCCCATAAAGTGCTTTAATTCATATAGAGCAAGACGTCTATCTGCAACAGCAACATCCAGTTTGCCTTGTTGAACAGAAATTAAATTTTGTGTTAAACGATTAGCTTTAAATTTAAGTATTTTGGGATCTTTCATAAATTTGGAATCGTACTCATAACCTTTCAAAACACCAACTAAAATTCCTTGTAAATCATTCAGAGAATTAAATTCGATTTTATTATGACTGTTTGTAACTAGTATAATATTGTTGGTTAAATATGAATTACTATAGAGTAATTTCTTTTGACGAGCCCCCGTTTTCCAAACAGCACCAACAAGATCATAAATACCTAGCTTTGACCCTTCCAATACTTTCTTCCATTGTTCAATTCTGAGTTCTGGAGTATAGCCAGCTCGTTTAAGAGCTGTTTTTACAATCTTCATGGCCAGACCGTCATCAGCTAAAGCTGAATCGACATAAGGCGGCCAGATGTTGGCAACGAGGGATACTTTTTGTGCTTGAACTTGAAAAACCAGCAAACTCAAAAATAAGAAAGTAAAATATTTTAATTTTTTCATCTGAACCCTTAGAGAAGAATTTTAAAACTTTGCTGCATGTTTTTGTTAAAATAGCTCTATAAAAAACTATTTTAAAACTTTCCATTTATCACCCGACACATTACAAAAAGTAAATATAGCACTGCCAGATTTACTTTCAGTCTTATTTTCTATTCTAACCTTTCTGCAATGCATTCCATCTATTGTTGAAGAATTGATTGGTGTAATAGAACCTGAGTTCTTAGAATCTGTGTTTGCCCATTCACTGCGCTCACCATCTTTATTATCTTTCAGTGCTTTTTTTCCAGTTGTTTGCAACAACTCAAAATCTTCAGCGGAAAAATTAGCGACAGGACTATATTTAAGATACTGCATATTGACAGCATATGAATTAGTTGTAACTAAAATTAAAAGACACAAAGCGGTGATACTTTTTGCAGTGAGTATAATCATTTTATTCTGGCGCATTTTTTTTCCATTCTATAGTGAAGTAAATTATCATTTGAGCATATCTAAAATTAGAGTAAAAGTATAGACGGATGCCTGTACAGCATCAAGTCATAGCTCTATTTTGCTGTATAATATTGGAATAATTTAAAAGTTAAACTTTAAATAATGTCCGCCAGCATTTTTCATTTCTTCAGAGCTGGGCAGTCTCGCATTAAAAGGAGTATCTTGTGCCCCCCTGCAAGTAACCGATCTTACTTCAGACTTGGAGCTAGAATCTCTAGCTGTTAATTTAAAACGATAAAATCTTTTTATATCAACAGGAGAATTAGAATCCCATGCAACCTCTTGCCATTCAGTGCCTAATGAGGCCACCATTATTTCTTTTTTCACCCCTTGCTGTTTAACAATTGGACTTTGATCCTGAGAAATTGAACGAATGTCAAAAACACCCGCTTCGATTGTTTGACGTTTTTCTGAGACTGTATTAATTTCAATTTCACAATTAACATCATAAAGGTTTAATTGACCACTATAAATTAACTCACCATTTTGTAAAAAAGCTCTTGCAGAATTAGGACCCACCTCAATAGATTCTGTAATTTCTATGGATGCCTGGCTGGACACTTCAATATATCTTCCATCCTCTTTGATCAGAGTTGACTGACATGCGGATAAAAAAAGCAGAGAGAATATTAAGGCAATTTTTTGATAGAGTCTTTTTATCATCATATTCTTTATGTAACCATTTTTTTTAATAAGCCTTTTATATTCCAAGGTTTATTTAAACCATCATTCTTATTGGTTGCAATTGCTAACCCATTCGTCACTTCATCAACATCAATTCCAAATGTGCCAAGAGGATAAGTATTAATGATTTTTGGGCTAACACCACTCTTTTGGTTAACTTCAAAAAGATCCAATAATTTAAAAACAGTCACAGGCTCACGGTTGTTATTACGCAGAATGAGTACTTGCGGCAATAATTGGTTAGTCGTATTTTGTTCAACAATAATAGCAATTTCTTTTGAATTCAACTCAACAATTGAGCCTACAGGATAAATCCCAATAGAACAAATAAATTCTTCTACCAATTCTGGCATGAACTCATGGTTACGCAGACTATACAGATGTTCAACAGCGCGGGTAGGATCCAGAGAGTTTTCCTGCACTCGACGGTTTGTTATTTCTTCATAATAACTGACCAGACCAGCAATTTGCGCCAATAATGGGATTTCATCACCCATTAATTTCATAGGATAGCCTGACCCATCAAAACGCTCACAATGAGCCCTAATGACCGTAATGATTGCCTGAGGGGTTCGCCCCATGATTTTTAATGCATCAAGGGTGTGGTCAACATGTCTTTTATACTCTTGCTGTTGCTGCTCGTCGAGTCTATCTTCATTTTCAAGCAATTCTATGGGTAATTTTGCTTTACCTATATTACACAATAATAATGCAATAGACAGATTATTCAGTTTCGTCTTCTCCAGTCCCAGGTGACGTGCAAAAGCAATAGCCCAAATAGAAGTCCGAAGTGAGCGGTTATGCGTATGAGTGTCTTTTTTATGCAGGCGTGTTAACCAAAGAAAGGCATCTGGATTACGCACAACACTATCAACAACTGCGGTTGCTGAACGCTTAACAGAAACTAAATCAACATCAACTCCAGAACTCACATCAGAAAAAATCTGGGAAGCCGTTACGGTTATGTCTTTATAAAGTTGATTAGCAGTTCGAAATTCTGTTGAAAAAGAGCTGGTTTTTTTGTAAGTTGTTTCTGCGCGTGGGAGCCCTTTACTTGAACCCCGGCTAAAAGTAATATCCTTGATATCGGTATTAGCAATCGTTTTAATCTTTGCCAGAAAAGAAGGCGCTTCAACGATATCAACGTCAATTCGTTCTTTTGTCAGCTCTACATCAATATAAACAAACTTGCAGATAGCCTGCAGTTTAGCAATGTCTTGAGCCGATTCAATAAAAAAACCTTCAAGAAGAAAGTCTGTTTCAATCCAGGGGCGATCCAAGCCAGACACATACATACCAATAGCAAGGTTTTGTGCTAATACTCTTTTATTTTGAACAGCCATAGTTACTCAACAATAGTTCCCAAACAATAGTCCCTCAACAATAGTACTTAGGATGACTCCAATATAAAGCGTAGAATTCAGTAATATTCGTGTATATTACCTTGAAATGCAAATTTGTATCAAACTTACATAGCAATAGGTCAATTTTTTAGTTGAAATATATAACCCATTGTTTTTAAAATATATTTATTCCACAAATAAAAAAAATTGTGTCCATTATAAAATAAATATCCATCCTGTTTAATATTCAAACAAATTATAGCACACTCAACCACAACAACACTTTGTGGCATCTACTAAATGTTTATTAACAAAGTTATCCACAGATTTTGTTAATAATCATTTTTACTGTATTATCAAGGATTCTTGCACAACTTCAAATAAAGGTACTATGTATGAAATTAAGCCTCTTTGTGTCAACCATTTTAGCTTTATTTATAACAAATACTGCTTTTTCAGAAAATAACAAACCCTCATCAACTCATAATGTTATTGTCAAACAAGAAATGGAAGTAATGGCAATTGACCGAGATGATCGTTGGATTAAACTGAAAGATCGCTCTGGTTTTACAAAAAAAGTAAATGTTGGAAGTGAAGCAATCAACTTTGATCAAGTTGACATTGGAGATATTATTTATGTTAACTATGCTGAAACAATCGCAATTAAAGCTTTTGGAGCAGATGCAATCAGTGCAGGTGAAGAAGTTGAATCTGTTTTTGCTCAAGCAGCAAAAGGACAGAAACCTGCTGGCGCTTCAGCAATAGCCAAAACAGTGGTGGTCACTATTACTGCCATCGATCTTAAAAATTCATTAGTGACCTTAAAAGACATTAAAGGCGACACAAAAACATTCCGCCCCCGTATACTGAGTAATCTAAAAAAAGTGAAAGTAGGAGATAAAGTAGCAATTTCATTTGCAGAAGCCTTATCTATTAGTGTAAAAAAAGGTGAGAAATAGATTATCCGATCTATTCTCTGCCCAAATACTGTTCTTAACACTTATTTAAACAGCTATGATTATTTAAAATGTGAACTTATATCCAATTTCTCAATATCTAATAAAAATAATTGTTCAAATTTCAACCAAATTTAATCAATGAGCTATAATATAGATAAGATTTACTGATTTTTTTAACAGCCTAACTTAGAAACTAGAGTTGAAGCCAGGGCTCAAGTCAAAGATTTTTATGAATAACAAACAAGTCACTCTATTTTTTACATTTCTAATACTGTCCATTAACAATGCTCATGCATCAAGTATCACTCAGTGTGTACAACCAGATGGTACAATTGAATTTACTAACCAGGGGTGTTCAAAATCAAATCGCTATAACTCTAAATCAACTTACAAACATAATTCAACTCAGTCTCTAGTCAAAAAAACCAGGAAAAAAAGCAATAGGAACAGTGCCCCGTTCCGACAAACTTCGTTTGTTCAATTACAAAAAAAACTCCTTAAAGCTGAAACGAAAAAGGAATCTGAACAACATGCTAAAATAATAACAGAGAAAGTTCGATCTCATGCACAAAAAGGTAAACTGAGAAATGCCTATGATATGGTCGCAGCAACTTATGTCAAATTATCAAAACACATTAAGAAAAGGCAGTGGGAAGGATTGGAGATTAATATTCAAACAGTCAAAATACGCAGCTTATTTGAAGAAATACTCATAACGCAATCGACCATCTCAACCGCCAAGGAACTCAACTTAGCGATTGAAAGTGCATGGGAAAAACACCAGACAAATTACTGATAGTGATCGATTATTATTTCTTTTGCCTCTTTATACTCTTGTTCCGTGATCGCATTGGAATTATAGGCCTTGTGTAAATCATCCAATTGAGCGCCAAGAGTTTGTGTTGATTCAAACGTTTCCACATTAGAACCACAAGAAATGAGCAATAAGAAAGACAAAAAAAGAAAAACATGAGCAATCTTCATCAAAATATACCCCCTATCTGCAAAAATGCTTAAAAAAAGTAGAAAATAAGTTCAGATAATTAGTTATCATAGCGATCCATTATATTTTCTTTTGCATTTTTATATTCTTTCTCAGTCAAAATTCCCTTTTTATAGCTATCGTTTAGATCCATCAACTCTTGGCCCATCGTCGTATTAGAGGTTGTTGTTTGAACTTTTGCACCACCACCACCACAAGCAGTCAAAGATAAAACAAGTAACATTAACAAAACAAATTTAATTCGCATCATAATAAATTCCATCCAGATATAATAAATAATGGAGAATATCATAGCATAAATTTCTTTTTTCCATAATGAAACTTGACCGGTCATCCTCAAATGAAAAAGTTACTCAGTACCCGTTTGAAAAGATTTATAATAATAAGTAAATTAGACATATTCTTTTAGCCACCAATATATCATTAATATTGAGTCGTTATCTCATTGTAATTTAAAGGATTTTATTTACCTCTTTTTTTAGGGTGAATATTAATCAAATTGTAACAAAGCCATGCTCTATCTATATTCACGATATTTACCCAATGTTTATTCACAGACTTATGCACAGCTAATGTGAATAACTTTAGCTGACCCGACATCTAAGTCTATTTTCATAAAAATCATTGCAATCCAATAGACAAGCCGAATAGGTATATGTGAAATAAATTGAAACTGATTTATAAAGCTTATTGGATTGGGGCCAAAATAAAGTTAGAATATTTAGCTGAATAGAATCATTTCCTTTCAACATCAATACCTTTATTGGATATGTACAAAATGCCTCCTTCAACAAACAATTTTATAAATTTTTTTCAAGAGTTTTTAAAAAAAGAAAGCGCCAGTGGGATTTTATTAATGACTGCAGCGATATTGGCCATTATCATTGCTAATTCCCCTCTGTCCGAATTATATGAAA
Source organism: Gammaproteobacteria bacterium (assembly GCA_016744395.1). Taxonomy (GTDB): domain Bacteria; phylum Pseudomonadota; class Gammaproteobacteria; order GRL18; family GRL18; genus GRL18. The sequence continues at coordinate 17,860 of JADGEK010000074.1, forward strand.
ACCTTCTGGATGTACCTGTAGAAATTAAAATTGGAGCTTTGCATATTGCTAAACCCTTAATCCTCTGGATAAATGATGGCTTAATGGCTATTTTCTTCTTTTTAATCGGACTTGAATTAAAGCGTGAATTAGTTGAAGGTGAGCTCTCTGAACCAAAAAAGATAATTCTCCCTGCATTTGCTGCAATCGGTGGAATGTTACTACCTGCAATAATTTATGCATCACTTAATTGGGATGATCCTGCCGCTTTAAAAGGCTGGGCTATTCCTGCTGCGACGGATATCGCTTTCGCTCTAGGCATTTTAGCGGTATTTGGCAAGAGAGTCCCACTGTCACTCAAAATTTTCCTTGTGTCTCTAGCTATTATGGATGATATGGGCGCCATTATTATTATTGCCATTTTTTACACCAGCGAATTATCAGTTACAAGCCTTATAGTCGCTATTGCTTCTCTATTTATTCTAGCTTTTTTTAACTTTAATAAGTTAAAAAACCTTACACCATATCTACTGGTTGGGTTAATTTTATGGGTAGCAGTTTTAAAATCTGGAGTACATGCCACATTAGCAGGTGTTGTTCTGGCTTTTTTTATACCTCTAAAAACAGACTCAAAAGATGAAAGATCATTATCTAAAACATTAGAACATGATCTACATGGCAGTGTCTCCTATGTAATTATTCCAATATTTGCATTTGCTAATGCTGGCGTACCTCTGGAAGGACTGAGTATTAATTCTTTGCTTGAACCAATTCCCCTGGGAATCATTCTAGGCTTGTTTTTTGGCAAACAAATAGGCGTAATGCTGTTCAGCTTTATAGCGGTCAAATCAGGCATAGCAGCCTTACCTGATGATATTAATTGGAAACAACTCTATGGTGTTTCATTTCTTTGTGGTGTTGGTTTTACAATGAGTTTATTTATTGGTTCATTAGCATTTGAACAAGGTGGAACAGAAGCGACCTTAATGAATGATCGACTTGGTATTTTAGTCGGTTCAGCACTTTCTGCACTAGTAGGCTATTTTTACCTCAACAAGGTGCTGCCAAAGTAATGCTGAATTAAAGAAGCCCTAAGAGAAAGTAATTTTACTTTCTCTTAGGGCTTTTTATAATAAAGAACTTAAAACCTTATATTAAATGGCCTCTTCATCTGAAAATTTAAAGACTTCATAACTCCAGTCATTATTGTCAATAGTCAGTACAATACAGGAAGGTCCACCTTTATTTCTCGTATACCCTGCAGCACCAGGGTTAAGCACATACTGATCGGAGTCATCTTTGTCAATCACTTCGATATGTGTATGGCCATAGATAACAAGCCTTGCCTGTGGATGAGCCGCTCTTAAATTTTGATGCCCAGGTCTATGCATATCATGCTTATGACCATGTTCAATTGCAATTTTCCCACCTGGAACGGTCAATTCTTGTACTTCTGGAAGATTTTTGACAAGCTGCCAATCTTTGAAGTCCCACAGATAAGGCTTATCATTATTTCCAGCGACAGCAATAACATGGCCTGTTTTAGGTTGCATTGCCTCAAGTACTGAGCTGGTACCAATGTCTCCCGCGTGTATAGCAATATCACAATCTTCTATAACTGCACGGACATTATCATCTAATTCTTCATGAGTATCTGAAAGAATTCCAACCTTCATCCTTGAAGTGTTTGAGAAATCAGTTTGTTGATTAAGTAACATAAAAATATTGACTATTTGTCTTGCTCTTTCTTAGCAGCTTCTTTCTCTTTCAACATATCATCACGCATAACTTCATCACCCATTACAGCAGGATCATAGCGAGGATCATTTAGATTTGCATATTCCATCTCAGCATTATGGCGCGCTTTCCAAATATCTTTACGTTCTTCTGATCGTTTATCCACTGCATCCTGTTTGGTGTCTATGGTTTTTTCACCAAATAATACTTGACGTAAAAAGCGATAACCAAATTCTAATGAAGCAATATCATCATTTTGAATTTCTTCTAAAAGCTTAGCATCCAAATCATAAACAGCCTGAAAGTTAGGACTTGAAATGAAACGTTTAAAACGATCAAGATCATAAGTAGCCATAAAGAGAATCTGTAAACTCTCAGCAGAAGGAGTGCCGACAGAAGGCCCTGCTGACTTCTTCTTAAGCATCAAACGTATCCAGTCAAGGTTATATTTGTCAAAATCTTCAACCCCTTGAGTTTCACGATATTCACCTAAAGAAATTTCTTTGGTTTCTGGTAAAAAATTACTTTCTTCATGCCCTTTACAATGTTCTTCCTCAATACGAAAGTAATTTTGCTCATCGGTCTTAGCTTCTGTATGTTTAACACCCATCAAACCAAAAGGGTAATAACGACAGGCTGCAGGTCTGTCTTCATAGACACTACAGCCTTTTTCAGTCATTAATAGACAATGTTTATCTTCATTCGTTTTTAATTTAACACCAATAATACCATCACTATCCATTTCCCATGGAACGGTATACTCTTTTAAAAATTCTTCTGATGTTAATTTCAGGTGTTGCTTCAAGCGAATAACATCATAGGGTGCGAGCATGACATCAGCTTGCTTACAACATGCATTAAAACAAGAAACTCCTGGATGACAAGCAAATTTGATCTTATGATCCTGTGTTAAAATCTCAGGGACAAATGAGCTTTCATAAGGAAGATGTGATGTGTCTGGTTTACCCATAATAATTACCTAGTTTGTTAGCTTTCATAGCACATAAATTTTTCGACCAAATTATAAGCCTATTGCATTAAAACAAAACAATAGTTAAAACTGATTTGGCGTACATAAATCTGGATGACGAATTTTACTATATAATTAAAGGTATGTCAGTATGTCTTTTGGGATGTGAGATAACGCTATTTTTAGATTAATAGTAATTCTAGAAAGATAACATATTCAATTGAAATAAAGGGTAATTCTTTGACATAATAGCCATTCCAATCGTTTTTTTTGGTTATAATCTATCAGAATAACTGACTAAAAAGTAAATCTAAAAGCTATTTTTTAGACTTTTTAGACTTATTTTTTGCTTTTTGCTTTTGTTTTTTTGCTAATTTTTTAGCATCTTTGTTTTTTAATTTCTTCTTTTTAAGCTTTAAAAGTGATTTTTTCTTAGCATATTTCTTTTTAGTATTCTTTTTGTCGTCTTTAGGCATCATGTTCTCCTATCAATAAATGTTGCCTACAAATTATAGAAAGCACATTACTATATTTCAAGCTTAATGTTTCAATTAATCAACAATCATCAGAAGAATTATGTTGAATGATAAATTATGAATTAACAGCAAAATCATCAGTGAATAAGACCCCTATTGAGCTTCCAAACTTTTGATTCAACATTAAAAAAGCCTAGCCACCTTTCGGCAACTGGGCTTTTTTGTCATTGTATTAAGTTATTGCTAACTTAGGTCAAATGATCACTTCATCAACACTGACTTATCAACGATGTCAACGTGTTCAACTTTCTTACAAGTCCAA
>JADGEK010000181.1 GCA_016744395.1 Gammaproteobacteria bacterium
GATAGTCTCTCGAATGTTGAAGCTGGGAAGAGTCGAGTTTTTATTTATACCCCAAAAGGTGGACCCGATATTATAAGCACTATGGGGGTTATTGATTTTATTAGTATTGGCAAAGATATTTATCGATTTGGCGGAGAAAGTTACTTCTACCTAGATACTGAGTCTGGTCCGCATACTGTGACTGTAACTGAAGTTGTTAAGGTGGGCTTCAAGAACAAAAAACAGTATGGGAAAAATAAACTTGAAATTATTGCCCCTGAAAGGGATGTGATTTATCTCAGAATAATGGCGTATAAAGCCAAGGCATATAAATTGGAAATCGTACCAAAAACATTAGCTGAATTAGAGATGATTAATTTGCCATTGTGGACAAATAGCCCTACGACTATGAAAATAGAATCAACAAATGATTAAAAATCACAAATTTCAGAAGTAATAATTGACTCTGCAAATAAAGCAAATGAAATAATTTATAAAATACTTTTTGAAGTACGTGGTAACTGCCCACAAAAAGAGTTTGAAACCTATAGATTGGCTGTAGGCCTTTCTATGGGAGATATTTTCCAACGTATTGTTGAACCTTTGAGTAAAGAACATCCAGATCTTGACCCATTAAAGATTATGAGGAAGAAGAACCAAAATCAAGGGCAGAAGATATCCCTGCATATGATCCTGATTCATCACTTATGATAGAAAAGCTTTACCATTTAAAAACTATTTATAGACAATTTCAGAGCAGATAATAGGCTCGCTTTAGATAGATTTAAGAAACTTAATCAGCGATTCACGATCTTTCTTATTCATCGCAACAAACTCTTGTTTAGCTTTTTCAGCTTCTCCACCATGCCATAAAATCGCTTCCGATAAGTTTCTGGCACGACCATCATGCAAAAAGTTGGTGTGACCGTTTGTGATCTTTACCATACCAATCCCCCATAGAGGTGCTGTTCGCCACTCATAACCATCAGCATCAAAACTGGGTCTGTGATCGGCAAGACCTTCACCCATGTTGTGAAGTAACAGATCCGTATACGGCGATATTTTTTGATTGTGCAGACGTTTTCTACGATGCTCAGTACCCGTCACCATATCGGTTCTATGACAAGCATTACAATTTGACTCAACAAACAATTGCTCACCTTTTTGAACGTCCTTATTATCCAGGTAATCACGGCCAGGAATACTCAAGAACTCAAGATAAGTCGTCACATCTTCCAGTTGAGCACCTGTCATTTCATTTTCATTACCTGACGTACCATGGATAGCTCCCATACACTTTTTTTGCTTATCAGTACAATTTTGCATTGTAAATTGGGGATTTGTAACTCCCATATCATTCACTGCTGCATCAGCAGATTGTTGTCTAATAGTTGGCGTTTCAGCTTTCCAGCCATATTTACCAACAGACATCTTTTGATTCTCAACATCCCAGACCATATTTGGTTTACCAGAAATACCATCACCATCTTTATCATCTGGATCAGCATTGTTTAAGATGGTTTGCTCAGTCAAGGCATCCAGTAATCCCAAGCCAGCAACATGAGGTCCAACACGCGGTGAAATCATGGCATTTTCACCCATTTCCCCATAATAAACCTTAGTAATCTGATAAGTTGGTTTACGCAATGAGAAAACTTCCCCATCAGCATATTTTCCTTCAATGATCTCATATGAAATATTAATATCTACTTCAGGGTTATGTCCTTCAATGGCTTTATCAGCCAATTGGCCACCATAAACTGGATGAGGGTTCGGCCCACCATGTATGTCTTTCCCTGGTACACTCACACGAAATAAAAGACCTGCCAGGGGTTCTCCTTCTTTCTGGGGTGGAGCAGCGCGGCCATCTGCAAAATGACAAGCTTCACAAGAACTACCATTAAATAAAGGCCCCAGGCCATCGCGATCTCTGGGATAGGCATGCTGACTATTCTTATCAGCGACCCTAAATTCGCGTTCGAAAAAACCATCTCCGTCATCAAAAGATTTAGACAGGCCCCAGGGCAGATTGCCTGCTTCAACTGCAAATGAGCCTGGACCATATTGAAAGTGAGTCAGATCACCAGCAGTCAGTGCTTTGTCTGATTTACCTTTTAAATCATTTAATGCAGTTGGATCTTCTCCATAAGCGGCTGATGTGGGAAAAATTTGAGTTTTATAGTAAGTATAAGCAAATACACTGCCTGATACCACCAAAGCAAGTGAAAGTATCATAGACTTTATTTTAATTTTGCTCGTGGATTTTGAATCTTTTTCAATTTCAGACATGGGTACTCCATAAGAAAAGGTTATTGATTGAATAGAAAAATTATTCTCTCTATTTTTAACCTTCACTCACAGAAGCATTAACAAATATTGATTTGATTAAATTATTCTAACATTAATAGAAATGAGTCTCAATAATTTTATACATATATGAATAAATATTCAATCATTTTCTTCGTTCTCTTCCTAAGCGCCGTTCTTGAGTTGAACGTAATTCAAGTTTGAAACTTCTCGAACGATTTGTTTTTTTTCTTCTAGTCCGATATCGTCTATTTCTAACCCTTCGTTCAAGTCCAATATAGCTGTCACAGGTAATGATACTATCGATTACCTTAAAACGAGTCGATTCACTACTCAGGTGGTGTATCGGGACAGTATATTCATGAGCACATCCAGAATTAATAACAACCTGCTTTTTATTCCCAGGAACTCTCTTAAAACAAACACTAAAATTTGAATATCCATCGTGCAGAATCATTTCTTCATATAACTGAAGCAGATGATTTAAAACACTTAAATGAGCTTGTTCTGTTAATTGTTTCTTAGGCAAATGAAGCTCCTTTAACCGAAGTCATGTGGTTATCCCAACTAAAAACTGAAGTATTTAAAAGTGAAACTCGATTATTAACAGGATTAAAAGAATATAATTCACCCTTTGATGTCGATATAATGAAAGCTTCATACTGTTTATCAAAAAACACACCATAGGGTTTTTGCAAATCAATACTATAAATTAATTTGTTCTCTTTGGTTCCCCAAAAAGTCACCAGGTTGCCTTTTGGACTGGTGACAGCATAAATTAAACCTTCGGGATTAAAAGCAGCACTTGCAGTATAGAAATTCATTCGACTTAAATTTTTGTTATCAACCTCAGGGTATTTAAGTCTCAAACCTCCTCGTTCATGGATAGCAACCAGAGGAACAGGCTGCTTATGTTCTCCCTGGTATTGTAAAGCAGCAACCACTGTATCATTGTTTGAAACAGCCAGATGTCGAATACTGGACTGATGATTATCCAGGGTGTATTGTTTCAGTAATTCACCATTCAAACTATCAATATAGGATAAATTAGGTTTCATAGTACTGAGATTCAATTTTTTCCTCAGCTGTTCAGGATGCGTTTTAATACCGCCGTTAGCAACAACCAATGTTCTCTCATCAGATAGTAGTTTAATATCATGAGGGCCAATGCCGTAACTATCAAAGGACGACAGAACTTTATAATCAAGACTATTTCTGAATACAATACGGCCTAGCCCTCGTACGTAATCATTTTCACTGGTATAAATGATCTTACCATCATGACTAAAGCAGGCATGCCCGTAAAAATGTAAGCCATGGGCACTCGTCACTATTTGTGAAATTGATTGCTTCTTTAAGTTTACTTCGCAAAATTGCAAAGCAGGTCGGCGGCCAATAACCAATATGGTATTTTCTTTAAGAGGGTGCAATAAAATATCATGTCCTCGAAATGGTATAGCCAGATTAAATTGTTGACCTGAAACACTATCAAACCAGCTTAGAAAATAATTCATGCCATGCATTGTTTTCTTATAAGTAGCCGAAATAATGGGTAAAACTGTTTCCTGAGTACCTGATGTGAAGGCCTGGGCAGTGTTAAAACCCAGAAATCCTGCTGAAATACCGTATAGAACAGAACTAGAAATACTTTTTGAAATAAATTGTCTTCGGTTCATATCAATCTCCATCTTCTTCAAAAACTAACTTGAGTTCCAGTATTTTAGCCATATCAGTGATCTCGTTTTGCACCTCCTGTAACTCATGAAAAACTTCTTCAAACTCATCAGGTGGATTATTAAGATTTACTTCAATGGGTGAGGTCAGCTCATCGAGCAGATGATTTATG
>JADGEK010000075.1:0-2585 GCA_016744395.1 Gammaproteobacteria bacterium
GATTTATTAAAACGATGAACTTCGTCGACAAATAAAACCGTTGTCTGCTGATATATTTGAAAATGTTGTCTGGCTTGTTCAATGGCTTGCCGGATCTCTTTAACGCCTGAAAGTACAGCTGAAATGGCCAAAAATTGTGCATCGGCGTAGTGTGCAATGAGTCTTGCGAGCGTTGTCTTCCCAACTCCCGGTGGTCCCCAAAAAATCATCGAATGAGGATTACCACTTTCTAATGCGACTCTTAAGGGTTTGCCTTCAGATAATAAATGGGCCTGACCAAAATAATTATCCAGAGAATCAGGGCGCATCCTATCCGCTAATGGTGACAATAGTTTTCCATTTGTAGAATTTTTTGGGGTTTGAGCAGCAAGAAAATCAGTCTGACCTTTTTGAGATGATTTATTGTGCACTGACTGAGCCAATTACATCCACATCTTCAGGTGGAACAAAATTAAACTGACGATTGGCAAAAGGTTTGTTAATAATTATCTCTGAAAACTTTAACTCAGTAATTTGTCCAAAACTATCATGCATCACCATTTGCATCAGTCTTTTACCCTTAAAAGCCAATAAAACACGTTCAAAGGTCATTTCAGGTTCTTTAGCCTGTAATTGAACCCATGATAAGCCATCAGACTTACCAACTTTGACATCACTCACCTGGTAGTGCTTATAAATATTTGTATTACTACTTAGAAGCATAGCTGGTGAATCACCAATGTTCCCATCAATATGCTTAATACTGACTTGCTCTAATTCAACATCATATATCCAGATGGTTTTACCATTAGAAATGTATTTTTGTTCAGCAGGTTCAACATATTCGAGAATGAATTTGTCTGGTCGACTTAATACAAGGTTTCCAGTCGATTTTTCGATGACTTTTCCACGAGTATTACTAATAGTTTGTTCAAAATCAGCCTGTAAACTTTGCGTAGAATGATAGAATTTATCCAGTATTTGATTAATCTGAGCTGAAGTTATTGAGCTATAAGTGATAAAAACAGGAAAAATAAGTAACTTTAAAAAAGAGAAATTGCTCATGTAGTATGCCAATGCGTTTATTAAATAATATATTATGACTTATGTTAAACCTCATTATAAAAAAAATGAAGTAATTAAGCATTATTTGTTAGACTCAGCAAGATTAAACAGGTTCAATTAAAAAGGGGAACTGACAAATCAGGGATAAAATAGTCAACTAATACGCCAATTAAACAATTTTCTCCCCCGCCCCCTAAGGAAGTGCCCTGAGGGGGGCTAATATTCAGATATAAAAGAACAGAGTATTAGGTGTTTTAGGATTTATCCAGTTTACCAACCAGTGATAATGTGAAATCAGACCCCATATATTTAAAGTGAGGCCTGACTTGTAGTGAAGCACGATACCAGCCTGGCTCGCCTTCAACTTCAGTTACTTGAACTTTAGCAGCACGTAGCGGTCTTCTACTGCGAACTTCTTCAGCCGGATTTTCTTGATCTGCAACAAACTGGCGAATCCAGGTATTAAGTTCACGCTCCAGATCGCTACGCTCTTTCCAAGTACCCAGGTTTTCACGCTGAATCACTTTTAAGTAGTGAGCAAGGCGATTAATAATAAACATATAAGGTAATTGAGAGCCTAATTTATAATTGGTCTCTGCTTCTTTACCTTCAGGTGAATTTGGAAAACGTTTATTCTTTTGTGCTGAATTTGCAGAGAAAAATGCCGCATTGTCTGTTCCCTTGCGCATTGTTAAAGGAATAAAACCTTCATCTGCCAATTCAAATTCTTTTCTGTCAGAAATTAATATTTCAGTCGGAATTTTAGTTTCAATTTCACCCATTGATTCAAAATGATGTAATGGAAGATCATCAACAGAACCGCCACTTTGTGGTCCGATGATATTAGGACACCAGCGGAATTTAGCAAAACTATCCGTTAAACGTGAACCCAGTGTAAATGAAGTATTACCCCATAAATAATCTTCATGATCATTTGAAACATTTTCCTGATAATTAAAAACTTTAACTGGATTTTCTTCAGAATCATAAGGAGGTCTTAGTAAAAACCTTGGCATAGTTAAGCCAACATATCGAGAGTCTTCAGATTCTCTAAATGAATTCCATTTTGCATACTTTGGACCTTCAAAAATGGATTTTAAATCTTTAAGATTTGGAAGGCCTTCAAATGTTTCCAAGTCAAAGAATTGAGGTCCTGCACTGGCAATAAAAGGTGCATGTGACATCGCTGCAACACTTGAAACATGCTGCATTAGTTTAACATCTGGCGTAGACGGGCTTAATTGATAATTAGAAATCATTACACCAACAGGTTCACCACCAAACTGACCAAACTCTGAAGTATAAACTTGCTTGTATAAACCCGACTTTACAACTTCAGGTGCATCTTCAAAATCATCTAATAAATCGTCCTTAGAAACACTTAAAAGTTGCACTTTAATATTTTCACGAAAATCAGTACGATCAATGAGTAACTTCAAACCACGCCATGATGATTCAAGATTTTGAAATTGACTATGATGCATAATTTCATCCAGTTGCTTACTCAACTGCTGATCAAGCTCTGCAATCATTTTATCAAC
>JADGEK010000075.1:2685-20497 GCA_016744395.1 Gammaproteobacteria bacterium
CGTTCATCTTCTTGTTGAGTAAAATCACCCATAACCATTACTTTGAATGGTAATTCAATTTCTTCCTTACTGTCACCAGTACTTGGGGAATATTTAATATTAATACGTTCTTTAGGTGCGACTGAGCAATCTTTGGCCATGATAGTATTCCTTTTAATCCATTATGTTTACAAAATCTTAATCCATTAATAACAGTTATTGAGTGAGACTCTGCTGAAAAGCATAACTGTTGAAAGGTTGTTTAAACCTTTTTTATATTAAAGTTATAAATTTTAATAAATATCTATTGATATATAAATCAGTATAACTTAAATGTCTAAAGCAAGTATTGGGTCCAGTTGGCATAAGCGAGAATAAAGACAATTAATTTCTCTTTTACCAAATGTCACATCCAGTTCATCAGTTTCTGACGAGTCCTCACTTACAGAGGTACATTCAGGTTTAAATAATTCCATAACGCTAGAGTTTTTAAGAGACTGAATGAGTAGATATATTACATTTTTTTCCAAATCTGGCTCCCAGTATTTTAAGCTTTTATCAAGCAAAAATCCATCTATTTCTTTTAAAAGAAAATAAGCAATTTTATGTTCACCATTATCATAACAAAAACGCGCAAGATAATATTTCCAAAATATTTTCTTTCTCAAATTACCTTCTTTTGAAATATTATCCTGGAATAATTTAATAGCCTCTTTCATTTTTTGTTGCTTTACGAATTCACGCGCACTTTTGATAACTTCATCATAAGCTGAATCAACTTCACTGGAGTCAATTGAAAGACTGGATTGACAATCATTACTAGAGAGTACTTCGGTGTTGATCCACTGTTTAGTTAACTGATCAGCAAAGTCAGTATTATCTGAAAACTTCATTTCCAATAAGCCCGTAAATCTGCGTATAAAAAGAGCAAGATGTCCTTTAACCAGCATTGAAGCTTCATTCATACCTAAAGCTTCAAGTGACACTGAAACCAAACGATGGGCATCTAACCAAAAAGGAGATTTAGAAAAACTTTGTTCTACTTGAGGTATCAATTCTTGATATTTTTTATTATTAAACAAGTCAGTATAAATAGTTAACTTATCCTTTGGAACAGGTTTTAAAGGTGTCACATTATCGGAGTGCATTGGTAATTGAGAGATGCCCATCCATGTTGAAAAACGATTCATGGCATATGCTGATGGTGAATCTAAGGATTGATTAATTGACCATATCGATAAATTTCTTAATGTTTCATGACATTCCCGTATAATTTTATTTTTATCTTTTTTATTATTAGTATCAGATATTGTATTAGTAATATAGCCTGTTGATTGACTTATGGAATTATTTATCAGTGAGCTTGAAACTTTTTTTTCATGAGAATAAATATTGGGTGAAAGTTGAGAGTCAATGGGATCAATATCATTTGACTTATTATTAATTGTGGTTGATATATTTTTACTAGAAGACGTTTCAGTTAAAATTTTATTTTCAACTTTTTTTTGCAAAGAATTTATTTGTTTTTTTTTGTCATCTTTATTTATTTTTAAATGATCAAGCCGTTCAATTAAATCATTTATCAACCGACGCAGTTTTCCTAGTGCAGGTGCATCTGAACCAAGTTGTCCATTTAAAAACTGTTCTATTTTTTGGATGCTATCATATGAACCCTGTAGTGTTGGCAAAGAATCAAGTTCAGGCTCTAACTCTTCAATTAATGGAATAAATTTACTGGTCATCCACTCATAAGCATTTGCTTTTGCCCTATTTTTTATGGGGTATACATCATCCCAAAACAACTTTAAAAGTTGGTAGTTTATTTCAAGACCAATTTGCAAACCTCCAAGTCCCTTAGTTTCAAAAAGTGCACGAGTCAAATAACAAGATACTTTTAGATCTTTGGATTTATTGGACAATATATTGGACGTAGCTTCGATCACCTTATCCCAATGAACCAGCCCCCTATCAACCATAGAACCTTGTTTAGATAATTCATCCTCAACAAGTTCGAACTCATCATCATAGCGAATATTAGTTCCAGTAGGCTTACCTCCTTTAATAGGCTCTTTACCCAGTTCAATTAAAACAAGTTCAAGTTCATTCATAATTCAGTACTATACTTTTTTATCATTTTCAGTTATGTTTTTTCTGAGTGGTTTTCTCAAGATGATATTTTAGATTTATCATCAGTTTAGCTTGAAGCAGAACTGACAGCTTTGTCTAATACTTTTTTCTTTGTATACCGTTTTTTAGAGATTATTTTTCGTTCAGAAATGACATTAATTAACTTTGAAAAATTATCCATAGAGCTAAAATGTTCATAAATTAATTTCATGTCATTAGTTTCTACTAATTCTTTTAATGTATCACTTTCGAGGTTTATAAATTTCTCTTTATTGATAGTATAAAAACCAGATATTGATAAATTATCACCATTATTTAAGTTAATACTCGCATTCATGGGTTCAAATAAATCAAGTTGATTCAGTTTTTGTGTAAAATTAAGCGTATTTTCATATTCAATTTGTAAGTCTTGTAAAAAACGAATTTTTTCATTCAAATATTCACTGTGTTTTCCATTAGCTAGAAACAAGGAAAATTCACCCGACTTTCCAATTATTGTGGAATTTTCATCGAGACAAACAATAAATTCTGAGGTAGATTCAGCAGTTGCCAATGAAAAGGGATATCTTCTAATGTGCGCAGGAATATAAGTTGCATCCCATTGATTATTCCACTTTAAAAAAAGGTTTTGTTTATCTTCAAGGCCAAACAAAGCAACAGGAAGAATATCATCTCCATCACGAATAAAAAGTATTGGGTAAACTTTGCTTCCTTTTTCAAATTCAGCTGAAGTTAAAATAGCAGCATTGGTCGTTTTGGCAAAGCTGTAGTTAACGACTTCACTTATTTTTAATTTAAGGTGAATATTATTATTTATTGGCACAATAGACTTAAATAATGGCTGGTTATTTTTCATATAAATTCCTTTTTATTATTGCTTTATTTATTTTAAAGTTAATGATTTAGTTCATACTTAGCTCATCAGAAACAGGTTCATTATTTGAAAACAGTTCTTCATTCTCTTCATTGAAGAAAACAGCATCATCTGAAACAGAAAACAAATTAATACCTTGTATAAACAAACCATTATCAATGAATTTAAAATCATTAGCATTCAAAGTATAATCCTTAGCAGAAGCAAGAAATTGAAGTTCTGGGAGAATAAACTGTGTATTTCCATTAACATCTTGCAGGTTGAATTGACCATTCACGACAGCTGTTTTTGCCGATTCAATTTTTAAATAATTCACATCAATTTTAACAGGTGATAATTGGCTGCCAATATTATTAAATGCACTTAAAATCAATTGATCTGCTTTGACATTTACAGCATTGCCATTATGAACAAGAATGGAACCATGACTTGAACGGACCTCAATGTCACTTCCTTCTAAATGACCTATTAAAACATCCAATTTTGCCTTTAAGAATATATTTTGTGCATTAATATTACTATTTTTGGCTAATTGAACTCTATTATTAACTGACTCCATTATTACATGATTATTTGAAGTAGAATTGGTTAAATTTATATTGCCCAATAAATTGATATTATTACCTGCAACAACATCGATAGAGTCACTCATCATATTATTGAAAGTGATGTTTCCATATCGACTAAATAAATCAACCTTATTCCCTATTATCTGTTTGGTGTTTCTAAAGTCTTGATCAAACAAAGTGCTTACTGAATCAGTTAAATTTAAGTCACCTTTAGTATCAACTCTTAAGCTATTGATATTATCAATTTGCCCTAAATTGATTTGTCCATAAAGACTAGACAGACCTAGAAAATAAGGAGTTCCTTTTATTGTGCTCTGTCTTAAATCAATGTCATCATTGATAGTTTTAATTGAAACATTATTATTTAAATGAATATTCGAATGATTCATCTCTATAGCACCATGACTGAAAACATCTCCACTCAAACCAATGTGCTTAGATTGTATCTTTATTGAAGAGGCGAAATGTTCAGAATTTGATATATTTTGTAAGTCTACATTCTCTGCCTGTAAGAAAAGATCAATTCCATCATTAGAAAACATAATATCACCAAGATTTATGTTTCCAACAACACTACTTAAGGTTGAGTCTTCATTAAATCTTAATTGTGAAACTTGCTTTAAATCAATATTTTTTTGTACAGAAAGTGTATCCCCTACAAAATCCAGTAATTGTGAATTTGCTTTTATAGATCCCAGCTGAGCACTAGACAGTTTAATTTGCTTGCCTGCATTTAATTCAAGCTCGTATATTCCACCATCAATATCTGAATCTATATAAATATTACCTATTGTACTGGTGATTTTAGTATTATTATTAAGTTTCACAGAATTTGATTGTGACAAATCAACATTATTACTAACTCTTACATGACCATTAAGATGAGTTGTACCAGCACTATTTATTTTTAGTTCATTTATATCCGTATTTTTTAAGATAATGCTTCCAGTATTATGGCCGTTGTCACTTGATAAGGATAGTGCATAATTACCAATAATATTCTCAGATAAATTTAAATCCCCTTTACTTTTAATACGAGTATCTTGTTCCAGAATTAAAGTAGTTTTTTCTGCGAAATTAACATCTGAATTTGCTTCAATTGAACCATTTAGATAGGTTGAACTTCCTTTTCTAGAAACAATAAGTTGATTAACTTTAATTGGCTGTGATATAGAACCTAAATGAATGACATCAGCATTCAAATTTAAATTCATATTTTCAGCATTAATCTGAGTGTCTAAAAATATTTCTCCTTTCTTTGATAATAATGTGACATTATTATGAATATTAATTGTCTTGGATTTTGATAAATCAAGAGTACTAAATGTTGATATATCACCATTTAAGGTCATTGATCGTGCATCAACAATCAGAGATTTTACTGAACTGATGTCAGATACTTCTATTGTGTCAGAACTCATTGTTAAATCGTAGCTATTTCCAATGATTCCTTTAGAGATATCTATCTTTGAATTTATGCTATTCAATTTAACATCTGAATTTAAATTGAGTTGATTGGCCTTAGAAAAATTAATTTTTTCCTGTGTTGTAATGTTACCATTTAGATTTGTTATACCTGAATTGACAACTTGTAAACTATTTATATTGGCATTATGTAAGTCAATTTTACCCGAAACACTTTCCAGAGATAAATCATAATCACCCAATATATTTGATGCCATAAATTGAGATCCATTTGATTTAATTTCTAAATTTTTCTTCAAATTTAGCGTGCCACTCTTGGAAAAAAGAATATTACCCTGAGCAGTGATATTATCATTGAGTTGTGTTGTATTATTTGCTCTTACTATGGAGAGATCATCAACAATTGTTTCTCCCAAAGTTATGCTATTCGCATCTAAACTTAAGTTGTTTACGTTCACTTTATCCAAATTGATTGTATTAGCTTCAAGAAATAAATCATAAGTTTTACCATCAATATCTGTGATAATTTCTAAATTTTCCAATTGAGATTTAAGGCTTAAACTATTATTAAGTACCACACTTGTGGAATTATTCAAATCCAGTCGATATTGTGTATAAATATCATTAAACAAATTAGCATATTGAGCAAAGACCGTCAGCGCTTGTAAATTAACAAGCCCAAGATTCACATTTCCATTTAAAGCTTTCAATGTCAAAGCATCACCTTTCAAGTGAGTTTGTATGAAATTAATATTACCCAAGTTTGATTCAAAATTACGATAACCACTAATATCTGTTTGATTGTTCGTATTAAAAGTTATATCACCTCTTGTAACAATGTCACCCAAAATTTTAATATTATCGGCTGATGCAGCGAAAGATTTTAACTGGCCTGCACCAAAATCAATTTGTTTAGCATCTAACAAAAGGTCAAAATTACTACCATCTATCATTGAATTAACCAACAAGTCACCTTGTAATGTAGACAGCTTTAAATCATTCTCAAGAACAATAGTTTTGACATTATTTAAATCTAATAAATATTTCGTTTCAATATTATTTGATAACTCTACATTTTTTGCTTCAAGTTTTAGTGACTCTAAATTTACTTGTCCTAAAGTAATATCACCATTTAGAGCAGATATACTCAAGTCATCACCTATTAACGAAGCATATGATAAATCAATGTTTTTTAAAGTCGATTTGAGAGTTCGATTGTCATTGACAAGGGTTGTCAATGAATTGATAGAAATATTTTCGAGACTTGTAACATCACCCAGTAATTCAAGGGTATTGCCAAAAACTTTTAATTCTTTAAGTTGGCTTGTACCTAAGTTAATAATATTTTTTGATTTAAGTTCAAGTGTTTTACTTGTTGCATCAATACCCTGTGTTAAATTAATATTTCCAGAAATGCTTTCAAGTGTTACATCATTACTTAAAACCAATTTATCAGTCTGACTGAAATTCAAATTATTCTGTGTAGTGATATTACCATTCAAATTACTGATGCCCGCATTGATAACGGTAAGGCTTTTAGTATTAATATCATTTATGTCAATCTGGGCATTGGTATTTTCAAGTGTTAAATTAAAAATTCCATTTATTGATTGAGCTAGAACTTGAGACCCTTTTGAACTAATTTTTACATCTTTTAATAAATTTAACGTATTATTCGCTGCAAATGAAATTTTATCTTCACTGGCAATATTACCGTTTAGATAAATTGTACTATTTGCTGAAGAGGTATAAAAATTCTTAACCGTCATTTTATCTATATAAATCATATCAGCATTTAAAGTCAGGTCATAATTTCCACTTAAAATACTCGTATTAAGTAATTTTGATTTAAGGGTCAAACTATTTTCAAGTACTATGCTTGTTACATTATTTAAATCAAGGTAATTACTGGTTTGAATGTCTTTATATAGGCTAGCGCTATTTGCATAAATGCTCAGTGTTTGTAAATCAGTATTTCCAAGTGAGACCATTCCATTAAGGGCGCTCAGTGATAGTTGATCACCTGTAATATTGGTTTGTGAAAGATTAATATTTTCTTTTATCGATTCAATACTAATATTTCCATTTATATTGGCAGATTTAACACCACTAAAATCAAGTGTTTTTTCTGCTGATATATCACCAGTTATTTGCATTTCATCAGCATTCACTGTTAATTCTTTTAAAATAGTCTCACCTAATTTAACGTCATTAACAGATATTAACTGTAATGTATGATCTTTTTGTAAATTATTAATACCATTTGAAAGATCAATATCACCCGATATACTCTCAATATTGATATCTGCCTTTAGATCCGTATTAAGAACTGTAGAAAAATCAATATCATCATTGGCACTGATATTATTTTTCAAAGTAAGACGTTGAGATTGGATCGTTAAATTATTTACATTAGAAACTTCATCAACAGTCACTTCTCCAAATTGTGCATTTAAAGAAAGGTCTTGAGTATTCAACCCATCAAGTTTTCCATTAAATACGACATTGCCTGCATTGCTCTTCACTTTGACACTGGAGTTCAATGTTATTCCAGAGCCATCACCTTGTGCAAGAATAATAGAATCTGTATTAGAATTTAGTATAATATCACCAAATGTAAGTATATCATCATGCAGAATGATTCCATTCGCAGAAGACACATTAATACCCTCTTCTACTGATAATTTACCCAGTTTTACTGTAGTAGACGAATCATTATCCCCATCACTGTTTTGGCCACTATTAATAACTAGTCTACCTTTATTAATATTAATGGTAGCCTTGGATATATTAATTCCATGAATATTACCAATAGACTGTGATTCATCAGAGTGCATCAGGCTATTTCGAGTTTCAAGTGTCAAATCATTGTTCAAATTTAGCTCAAACTCTTCAAATTCAATACCAGTAGTCGCTTGTAAAACAATATTGGCCTTTATATTCTCAAGTTGCTTTTTAGTCAGAGTAATGGATTCACTCAGCTCTTCTTCAAATGAAATCGTATCATCTGCCCACGTTGATGAATCGTTAAAAATAGATTCTGAACCTTTAAGTTCTACAACTTTAATATACTCAGGATCCAGTAATAACACTCCTGATTCACCAGTGTTTGAACTTGTATCAACAGTACCAATAAACTTTAAATTTTTCTTTCCTGAAACTTCTACAAAACCACCATTACCTGATTTTTCACCACCCTTAGATGAAATATTTCCTTTGAATAAGGTTTTTTTATCCGACCAGATAATGACTTTACCCCCATCACCCGATGACATTGCGTCTGCTTTTATTGCAACATTTTTTGAAATAATTGTTTCTTTTGCAGTTTTTGTTTTACCTTTACCTTGAAAATCACCACCAATTAGAATTTCACCTCCACCATTGTGACCTGAAGCATCAATGAGAGTATTATTTTCTATAGTGACTGTTTTTCCAATTACCTCAATTGCACCGCCTTTTGAAGATGGGTTTTTACCAACGGCTGAAAGAGTACCTGAAACATTAACTTTCTTATTCGCTTCTAAATAAATTTTACCTGATTCATTGGAAAAACCATCTGCAACCAAATGACCCGATGAATAAATATTAGTTCCTTGCAAAACAATATTTCCAGCGACTTGATTGACATCAATATCTGCAATATCAGTACCAGAGACATCAATCACACCAGTATTAACAATATCACTCTGATTAGCACCAATTAAAAATACGTCCCCACCTTTTTTTTTAATTCTTGATGCTTTTATAACACCCTCATTATTCACCACATGAGTAAAGACATCTTTTGAAGTTTGTGCAGTCAATATAACATGACCACCTTTAGAAATAATTTCACCAGTATTCGTGACACTCCGTTTATCTGACTTATCTTTTTCTATGAGTGTCTTCTCAATTTGAAATTGAATCAGGCCATCACCATCAAAATCAACACTGATTTTATTAGCAGATACCAGTGACACATTTCCTAACTTCGCATAAATTTTACCTTCATTCATGACATTGCTGCCAATGAGAATTACACCACTGCTTGAAGCATTAATAAGACCTTTATTAATCACTTTCGATGATTTGTTTTTTAAGTTTTTTGTAAAAGTGTATTTTCCTGACATAAAATCATCAGTGCTAATATCTAAACTACTAGCAACGATACCACCGACATTCACCCGTGAAGATTTTCCAAAAATAATACCATTTGGGTTAATTAAAAAGACCTGCCCATTGGAAGATAAATTACCAAGTATTTTACTTGGATTTTGATCGATGATTTTATTAAGAATGGCTGATGACGCAGAAGGCTGATAAAAATTAACGGATTCATTCGCATTTATATTAAAACTATTCCACTGAATAACCGCTTTGTTAGAATGTTGGTGAATGACGGTATTATTACTTGACTGGCTTATGTTTGCTGAACCTGCTTGCACTTGCCCACCTTGTGGTAAGGCAAAAACATCCACTGAAATAAAAGGCGAAGCAGCTGCAAACCCACCAGCAATCGGTAAAATACTTTTTTGAATAGCCGAAGCAAGTTTAAAATTTCCTTTTATTAACATCGTCATATTGAACTTCCTGTTCATAAATTATTTGTTTTGAAATTTAAATCAGTTAAAAATCATTTGTTATCAATCAGTGCTTAAAATTAGAAATTATAGCTAAACTCAAAATAATACTGTGGCTCACGGTCATTGCTGGGTTCTGGATTTCCCAGTGGCTTAGCCACATAGAAACGTCCTACTAAACCATTTATTTCTTTTAACTGAATTGCAAAACCATAACCTTCCAGACTGATATCATCTTTCTGGAAAAGAAGAGGATCATTTATCCAGCCTTTTGTTGAGTCATAAAAAAATGACAAATTAAAAATATCTCGCCATTTTTTTCCTGAAAAAGCATTGTAATCACCCACAAAAGGTAAACCAACAGACCATTCTAAAGAGGCAAGATATCCCTTGTCACTTAAATACTCCGATACTGGATAAGCTCTTACACTATTGGGACCACCTAATTGAAACTGCTCAAGTGATGTCAATAAATCATCAGAATATTGAGTATTTAGCTTTATAATTAATGATTGCTCATAAGGCAGTGATTGTACTCGGGCATAATTTAAATTCCATTTATCAAAATGAGCACCTGCTTTTTTTCCACTGCCACCCTGACGACCTGAATCTTCTGCATTAGATCCATCCATTGAACCTAGAGTATCTCCTAACCCCTGACTATAGGTAATATCAGCAATATTAATTCCATTAAAACGTTCATCAATTGAATCAAATACCAGTTGAGCACTCAGCACTGTCAGTTCATCTTTTGCTAATTGAACACCTGTATCTGAATTCGAGACCGCTTCTTTGGTCGTTAATGAAAACCGACCATAAAGATTTTGTTCTCTTGACTTTATAAAAGCCCTTCTTATGTATATTTCGGCATATTCACTATCGCCATCAATACCTAATGACTGTAATTGTCGACCAATATTATAATCATTAGTGTTATAAGAAAAACCAGCGTAGGTGGCTTCATCAAATATCAGTTGTTCAAAGTTAATGGAATAATAATCAGAGTTTGATGGAGAATGTGTTTTTAGCAACTGAACATTTAAT
The DNA here is from genome assembly GCA_016744395.1 of Gammaproteobacteria bacterium. Taxonomy (GTDB): domain Bacteria; phylum Pseudomonadota; class Gammaproteobacteria; order GRL18; family GRL18; genus GRL18. The sequence goes on from JADGEK010000075.1 coordinate 13,263, forward strand.
TGATTGACTTGATTAAATAAACCATTAACACCCAGGCCTACGAGAAAGCGACGATCACCAGTAAATTCTGAACCATAGTTGTCATAACGAATAAAACCATTAAAACGATCTTCACTTTGAACTAACAACTGTAAATCACTGGCGCCAATAGCAGTTCCTTTCTTAAAACTTCCAGTCACACCAAAGCCAGGGAAATCATTAATAAGAAGTAGTAAACGCTCCATTTCATGTTTGTTGACTGCTTGATTAAGATGTTTGTCAAAATATTTAGTATAAGTGGTTTCATCATAGTAATAATTGCCAACAGCTGATACGTTACCAAGTTTGCCTTCAATTACTTTTATTTTAACAGTACCACTAGTTACCTTTTGCGGTGGGAGGTATGCTTGAGCAAGAATATAGCCTTTCTGACGATAAAGTTGTGTAATTTTATCAGTAATAAATTGAATTTGACCAATCGTAATCGCATTTGAATCTTTATTTGTTTCTAAAGATATTCGTTTTTGATTATTTAACCATTGTTCAACTGAAAGATTTAAAGAATCAATAGTGATATCATGATGCTCAACAACATCCAGTAATATTATTTTTTCTACTTCGACTTTAGGTCCGTCTTTAACATCAAGAGGACGATCCATAATAGGAGGAATTGGAAAGTAATCTGGCGCTTGTTCAGGTAATACTATGTTGTTTTGGCGCGAAGGATCTACGCCGCCAGGCGTTATTAAATCAGGTAAAGTCACGGCAAATAGAGACGCTGAATAACAGGTAATTAAAAATAGCCCAACAAATTTACTTGTTAATTTAAATATCAAATGCCTAGCATTCATAAATATCCTTTTTTAAAATTCCCAATCCTATGGGTAAAAAACTAAAATGTTAACTAATACAGTAATTAACGAAACTCATATTGTTATTATATAAAACCAATGATTATTACCCACCAATCAGCACATCAGGACTTCCCACTGCAACCGAGCTGCCACAATTAATGATATCACCTATTCTTCCTACTGGTAGGCCATTGACAAAAACTGTTGATGAGCCTGAAGCAAGATTTCCAGGATGTGGTGAGCAATGACTGCAGCCATGAGGCATATACGCATCACCAAGTCGAATGACAGGAATTCCATTAGCATAAACATTAGGGCTGGAAGAAATAGAAGGTCTGGGTGGAAAACATCCATGTCCTGTACAAATATCGCCCAATCGTGTGACGGGTGGCATAATAATTAGTCCTTTAATTATTTATCGCGCTTTGTTCAATACTTAATTTAACTCATTTTGTGATAATAAATGAGGCAATGTAATATGAATCTCTTTTTCAAATCTGGCAGAATATTAGCATAAAGTAATCTATCAATGCTAGTATGCAAGCACAATTCCAGGAAAACTATAGGTTAGTCCAGCTAATTTCCCTCAATTATACTACCTGAATTTTATCATATGTTAAATTCATATTTGTAAAACAAGTCCACAATTGATAAAATTTCATTCAGGAAAATAATAACAGTTAAGGATTAACGGTGCCCTGGAATGAAGTACACAACCCATTTTTGTCTTTTTTTTAGTCTATTCACTTTACACGCTTGCAGCTTAAATACCAAATTTGATGATGCTGACTACCGACCTGTTGGTGCATCAACACCTATTAACTCAGAAACACATACTGTTTCTCAAACAAAAAGCATTCACGTAGATGACAAGATTAACTATGAAATAGAATCCAATTCAACACGATATGTTAAGCCCAATTCACAGGCTATAGAAAATAATGAGGGAGTAAAAAAAACGATTGTTGCAACGAATACGACTCAAAGCACTTCAGGTACAGTGCTTATTAATAACAATAATTTAACTTCACACTCTAAAAAATCTAATAGTAATATTATTGATTCAATTAATGATGTTTTTAGTTCAAGGTATGGCAATTCAGACATTATTATTAAAATTTCAAAAACGGTGCAAATCCATTGCATTAAAGGTTCTAACAAGCCTTCAAAACCCTCAGCAATCAATGTTTGTGAATATCAATTTCCAAAACAATGTGGTGCACATCGATTTTCAGTGATTAATCGTAATAATAAACAACTTTTAATGTTTCATGATATTGGCTATCAGCGTAATATCATTGATACCCTTAATGGCAATACAGAATCAACACCTGGTTTATGGGACAGAGACGATTATGTATCTACTGACTTGCTCACAGTTAAACAGTTAATCAATGATAAAACTTCCAATACCAATGATCTTGGGTGGATAATGAGTGTCAGTGATATTGAAAAGTCTCAGCTGGGTCGCTCTTATTTAAGCGCAATAAGAGATGCAAGTAAATGCTTCTAGAGCTTGATAAAAGATAAGTATTCTGCTATTCATATTAGTATGGGTTACAAAAAACATGATTACTTTAAATACTGACTTTTTAACGGTTATAAAACATTAATTTAAATTTTTAAGCCATTAACGGCATACACTATATATCACATTGCATTAGGAATAAGTTATAAAATGAAGTATATTTTTAGACATACCGCGTTTATAGAGCATGAAATTGATGCTGAAGACATCGTTGAAGCAAAAAAGAAATTTTTTACAGATGTCGCTGAAAGCACTGAGTTTTTTACTTCAGCGTCTAAAGTGGTTACAGATGAACGTATAAAGATATTAAATAAAGAAGGAAATCATATTGATACATTTAATATTTATGACGATGTATAACAAATTCGTTCAATATTCTTTTTAAGTTTTAACTGCTTTTATAATCACAAATTTATTATTTGTGGCAATAACTTTGTGGTTACCAAAGATTTTTTTTAATTTCAAATGGTAGCCAAGATGTCTATTGCCAACAATCCAAAGTACCCCGCCCTTCTTGAGTACCCTTTTTGAATCTTTAAACATTTGCCAGGCAATCGCATCACCTATCACATATTGTTGATGAAATGGTGGATTACACAAAATCAGATCCGCACTTTGAGCTTCATGATTGATCAAAGCATTTGCTGCTTGATAGAGTATTTTTCGTTTATCAAGTTTTAAGTTTGCTTCCAAAGTCATTTTGGCTGAAGCAATAGCCATATAGGATTCATCAACACAGGTAATTGTTGCATAAGGGTATTTGTGGGCAGCTCTTAAGGCTAAAATGCCATTACCACAGCCTAAGTCAATGATATTTTGATGTTGGTAATCAGATATCAAGTTTTCAGTAGGAAAGTGTTGTAAAAAGAATCGTGTTCCTATATCCAGCTTATTCTTTGAAAATACATTAGCAAAGTTATAGATAAGTTCTTGTGATTCATCCAGTTGATAAGTCGAAACTGTGTTAGAAACAATGTTAGCAATCGTTTTTTCAGGTATACCATCGGCATTCTTCAAAGTTTCAATTTCTGTGCTCACAAATAGCAGCCTTGCTTTTTTCCAGGTAAGAGAAGCTTTGGTAGGACCTATAATTTTAGAAATCAATTCAATGGTATTTTTTTGCAAATTTTTTGCCATAATACCACCAAGAATTAATGTATCTGTATTCAGTGCTGGAGCTAATTTTTGCATTTGATCTTTTAAAAAAGACTGGGACTTAAACTCTTTAAACAAAACTAAATCATATTTTTCTGTTAAAGCATCTGTGCTTTTGATAAAAGTCACGTTAGCACTATTATCAGGGCAATTATTATTAATGTTGATTTTAGCTGAATCATGGCTTATAAATGAGTCACTCAATGAATCACATTGAAATTGTGACATTGCGACGCTTAAAGTGCCAAAAGCATCATTAAGGATCAGAATTCTGGAATTTTTTAAATCGATTCTTCCTTCTTGAAACCATTCATTCACTTGATTTAGAATGTATAAATCTGCTGAATTCCATGCTTGTAAATTTTTGTCATTATCAGGTATGCGCTTAAGCTGAAAAAGGCCAAAAGGGGTATCACACTGCTGACTCATAACTCTTTCTTACCTTTAATTCCAAGTTCCTGAATGTTTTTAGCTTTAGAGATTAAATTTCCATTACCACTAAATAATCGATTATGCGCAGTATTATAACTGCTTTTTGCTTTATCTAATTGATAACCAATGTTTTCAAGTTCTTCAACAAATAGTGAAAACTTATCTAACATATCCCCAGCTTTTTTAGCAATTTCTTCAGCATTGGACTGTTGTTTATCATAACGCCAAAAATTTTCAATGGTTCTCACTGTGGCCAGTAATGTAGTAGCACTGACAAGAATAATTTTTTTCTGAAAGGCATTAAAAATCAGGTCTGGTTCTTCATTGATTGCCAGCATCAGTGCCTGTTCAATTGGAACAAATAATAAAACAAAATCAAGTGAATGCAATTCACTAATTGCCGAATAATCCTTGTCAGAAAGGTTTTTTATGTGATTTTTTATGGATTGTATATGAGTTTTTAAAGCAGTTTTCTTTTCATTTTCATCAATTGCGGCAATATATTGAGAATAACTTTTTAGTGAAACTTTTGAGTCAATGATGACTGTTTTTTTATCTGGTAGGTTAATGATAACGTCTGGGCGTAATAAATGCTTTTCACCATCAATATTATTGTTTCTAAAAGAAGGTTGAATAGTGTATTCCAAATCTTTTCTAAGCCCACTACTTTCAAGTAAATTTTCTAATATCATTTCCCCCCAGTTACCTTGAAACTTAACATCACCTTTTAAAGCTCTTGTTAAATTAACAGCATCTTCACTAATTTGTTGATTCAGTGATGAGAGTTGCTTTACCTGACCGACCAATGACACCCTGTCTCTGGTTTCTGTTTCATGGATTTGTTCAACTTTACGTTTAAACTCAAAAAATTGCTCTTTAAAGGGGTTTAATAAATTGCTAATTTCTTGCTGATTAGTTTCTTTTAACTTACTCGAATTTTGAGTAAAGATCTTATTAGCAAGGAGTTCAAATTGTTGGCTGAGTTGATGTTTAGAGTTTTCCAGGTTTTCAATAATAAGTTGAGAGGCCTTTAATTTTTCATCTGATTTTATCCGCGCTTCAGAAATCTGTTTCTGATATTCATAAGCTTCATCTCGCAGTTCTTGTATCTCTATAGAGGATTTTTTAAGAGCATCTTTAAAATCATTAATTTGTGCTGCCCGTGTGGCATAAATGGCTTTAAGCTCATTCATTTTTGATAATTCATCAATTTTTTTATATAAAGCGGCATCTTTGTCAACCAGTTGTTCTCGTAACAAATCTAATTCATTTTCAAAATTTTCAAGATCGAGTTCAAGAATTCTACGTTCAGCCTGGGTTTTTACCTGTAGATTTTGAAGAGTATCATTGAGTCGTCGAGAAGATTTTGATCGAAAATAAAATCCAGATAGGATAGTGGCTATAGTAAAGCTCACAATGGAAGCTAATAATACTTCAAGTACTTGTTGTTCAATATGCATTTTATCGATTCATTATTTAATAAAAGGGTATTTTACCCTTGAATCAGGGGTAGGCTATGTTTTAAAACGTACTAAAGATTTAAATAAACTTGAAATAAAATAAGCAACACCAGCGACAAGAATAATTGTAGCACCAGCAGGCAAATCTGGCTCATAGGAAAGAAATAAACCCGTTGATGTAAAGAGCATGCCCAATACAGAAGCCAGTAACATCATGAAGCCAATAGAATGAACATATTGTTTGGCGATTGCAGCAGGTAAGGTCAACAATGCAATCACCAAAATCAGACCCACGACTTGAATCAACAAAACCACAGTGATGGCAATAAGGCAAAGCAGGAGTAAATAAAATAAATTGACATTGATACCACGCACAGTTGCAAATTCAATATCAAAAGAAATAGCCACTAATTGTTTATAAAATGCCGCGACGAAAAGGATGGTAATCACATCGAGTATGAGCATTAACATAAGTTGTTCAGTGGAAATAATAAGAATATTTCCAAATAGAAATGACATTAGATTTGTATTGTATCCATCTGATTTACTTATAAATATTATACCAATAGCCATACCTACAGCCCAAACAGCACCAATTGTGGTATCTTCTTGGTGTTGCCATTTAAGTTTAATCACACCAATAATCAAGGCAGCCAGCAAGGCCGCTATAAGTGCACCTGCAAATGGATTCAGCCCAAGATAGTAGGCAATGCCCATACCACCTAAAACAGAATGGGCAATACCCCCAGCCATGTATCCTATTCGATTGACAACCACGAAACTACCCGTTAAACCGCAGCCAATACTCGCAAGAATACCACCGAGTAATGCATTTTGAAGAAAAGATTGTGTAGATAATGTGGTAAAAAACTCAAACATGATAATTTTTGCCAAGAGTTACAGGAAGTTTACATTGGGTCTCTCTTCTAGTGATGATGATGAACTTCACTGATATGTCCTCCATACAAGGTATGAATCGTATCACTGGTCACAGGTGATGAATCATGACATACAAGAGTTTTGTTAAGACAGAAAACTTTATTGATATAGTCTGAAACAAATCCAATATCATGAGAAATAATGAGAATTGTCATTCTTTCATTAATTGACTTAAATAAGTCAAAAATATCTTTTTCTGCCCGCTGATCAATATTAGCCGTTGGTTCATCTAGGAGTAAAATTTCAGGCTCTGCTGCCAGGGCACGGGCGACAAGTACTCTTTGCATCTGTCCCCCGGATAATGACTGTATGGGTCTTTGAGATAAATTCAATATTTCAGTTTCTTGCATCACCTTCTGGGCAATTATCTTGTCTTTTTGGCAATAGGCACCGAAGCACCGACTGGTACCAAGACGGCCTTGCAAAACAGTATCTTGTACTGAGATAGGAAAATCACTATTAAAATTCGCATATTGTGGCACATACCCAATAAGCTTTCGTTGATTTTTTACTGGTTTTCCAAAAATTGAAATTTGGCCTGTTTGTGCTTTATACAACCCTAGAATTAATTTCAGTAGCGTTGTTTTACCACCACCATTTGGACCAACCAAGCCAGCAAAATCTCCCTTTTCAATCACCATATTGATATTTTCAAGAATTGATAAGGACTGGAAGGAAAAGTTAAGCTCACTTATGTCAATGGCCACTGGCTTACTAGTATGACTTTTGTTTGGATCAGCTGGGGCTTTAGTTTGCGTCATAAAATATATCTATAATAAATCGATTGAACCATGTTATCAAAAAAGTGCTTTGTTAATTTTATGAGCAATATCTCTCATATTCACTAAATAGTCCAGTGCTAAGGGATCAAGAACTAACAGCTCTGCA
>JADGEK010000076.1:0-14537 GCA_016744395.1 Gammaproteobacteria bacterium
GTTGTCACCGTAAATTGGGAAAGTACTATGTTATTAGCAAAGAGGGCAGAAGAAGAAATGGTGGTGAATCCTATGGTTTTTTGTTAACAAATGTTCGAGCTAATATAAACGAATACAGAGCACCCAGAGAGGCTGTCAGGCCAATGGCTTTCAGTACGGGTAAATCCGACAGACTGAGTGCACCAAACATAATCAATGTTGATATCAGGCAAATTATAACAGAAACTTGAGCAACTTCAGGAGATTGATTTAATTCATTTGAACCCTGTCTGGGGAGCAGCATAAAAACACTATAATCAATGCCCAGACCAATGACGAGCAATAAGGTGACCAGATGGAAAATGGATAGGCTATAACCCATGACGATTAAACTGGCGATGGTTAATATGACAGCCCCGCTAAAAGGCCATGCCAGTGAAAACAGAGTTAACATTCTTTGTTTTTGAGAGGCTTGGTGCGACTGGTTTTGCAATAAAAGGACAGTAAAAATTAAAGTTGAGCCCAAGAAAAACCACAGCAGTGCATCATTTCGATAATTGACCAGCATACTTTCTGTTTGCGCTTTTAAATCCAATAAGTGTACAGAGAAATCAAATTGTTTGGTGAAGGGCTGAATTGTGAGTCCATGTTGTACCCCTTGTAAAGGAATAAGAGCGGTCCATTTTTTAGCGCTATTTTTATCACTTGAAAGGAATAATAAAATCTTGATTTTATCGGTTATAAAATCGTTTCTTAAGTGAATTTGATCATTACCTTCACTTTCATTTTTACCTAAAAGTACTTGTCGCGTGAGTACTTGTGTTTGTTTGCTGTATTGGACGGATTGAAGAAAGGGCAAAAATGCATCCACAGAAAGGGGACTGTTCTGTAAGACTGTTTCAATTCGTTTTTTTAATTGTCTGGCATCTGGCAGTTTACTTTGTTGTTCTGTCTGAAACTGGATGCTGGGTAAATAATGACTGGCCATATCATAACCAGAGATAATTCCCTGTTGTTTCAATTGTTCTAAGGCAGGTTTGATCGATTCTGATTGTTGCAGCACTTGTTCAATCGTGTTTCCCTGAAGTATTAATGCATAGCGTAGCTCAGGTAAGCCCATGGATTTTCGAAGTTCAAAGTCCAGCTGTTTTTGTGCTTGTGGCACAGGGCTCATTGCAGAGAGATCGGTTTGCCATAAAGTGGCCTGTTGAGAAATGATGTACAGCAATGCGATGCATGGAAGAATGATAGATAAAGGGTAAGTGATTTTAGGCAAAGGATAATTGACTAGAATCGCGAAGGCTTTGTAAGATGAACTATGATTGGCAAGGTGCTTAACATTATGATTGGTCACAGGGAATTGAGGTAATAAAAAACGCGTGACGGCCGCAGCGCCTAAGAGACCACTGATGGCAAATATACCCAATTGACGTAATCCGGAAAAGTCAGACAAAGTAATGGCTGAAAAACCAATGAGCGTGGTAATTAAGCCCAGGCGAAGCAGGGGCCAAATGGATTGCATGATTAGAGATTGTGAATGCTTTTTACCAGAAGAAAAAATAATATGGCTGTAAAGATGAACAGGGTAGTCAACGGCAATACCAATAATGGTGATACCAAATGCTATGGTAATACCGTGAATAAAGCCATCAAAAAGAATCACGCTGGTCATCCCAGTTAAAACAGCAAATCCCAATGGCAGCCCAATCAATATGAGAATTTTAACAGAGCGGAAAAACCAGAAGAGAAAGGCCATTAAAATAAAAGAAGCAATCACAGAAATGCTTTTAATTTGTGTGCTGATGGACTTTTTAGACGCCAATGCAAAGACGGGAGCCCCTGTTAATGCATAACTTAAACTATCATTTTCTTGAATCAGTTGATGAATGCTGCTTTCAATTGACTCAATGTTGTTTTTTTGCTGATTTAAATCATAGGCTTCAGCCTGGGTTTTAACAAAAAGCAGGCTTTGCTTTCCCTGTTGATCAAACCAGACTCCCTGCTGTTTTTGCAATTTTTGTGTTTGCCATTGTTTGAGTAAATTAAGCCAGCGCATTTGTGGATCTTCAGAAAATAGTTTTTGTTCTAATGGACTGGGCATGAGTTGTAACTGTTGTAATAGTTGCTCAAAACTATGGCTCAAACTGACAATAGAAAAGTCAGGTTCAGATTGTGATTGCAATAAATAGCGATATTTATAATAAGGTTCAATTAACAAATCAGAGAGCGACAGACTGCCATTTTGTACAGAGATGAATGCTTTATTCTTTTTTAGCCTGGCGGTGAGTTTTTTATTGAAGTTGGCCAGATTTTTATAGGGCTGTGTGCTTGACTGATCATTTTTTTCTGATAAAGCAATCAATATTATTTTGCCTGCTTCACCTTGAGTCAGTTGATGTTTCATAACACTGTCAACTGCATTTTGATCTTCAGGCAGAAAAAAGCTGATGTCAGAGCGAACCTTCAAATAATAAGATAAATACAGAACTAAAATCAGACACAGGATAATCCATAGTGCAATAATAGCTTGAGAACGGTGTGAAGAGGATAATTGAAAAATCATTGTTATTGGATGTCTTTTATCGGTTCGTTTATTCGTTCAATAAAAAGAATTTCTCCAAAGTTCAACTCTGAGCGCTCACCACCGAAACCTATCATTGTTATTTTTCTAATGTGTTCGTTCTGAAAGATTATTTCAATTGTCTGACTTTGATTGTTTCTTTGCTGTTCACTTTGTGTAAAAGCATCGCTGATCAGTGAGTTGAGTGTCAGACGTGTTTGTTCACTCGTTAATGGATGAATACTATAACGATAGTATTGAGTTAACTTAGATGTTTGTCCCTTAAATAATCCAGAAAAAAGTGCTTTCAGTTGTTTGAACTGAGGGTAGTCATTCAGTGAGACTTCTTTTTTTTCGGATGGCTCGGATGGAGATTGTGAATGGTATTGATAGAGACTTAATTGCTCCTGCTTAATAATAATTTTTTTTCTATTAGGCTTTTCTATGTATTTAATAAAGGTGTCAGGGCTGATGTATTCAATATATCCCTGATACACACGAGCGGATTTAAAAAATAATGAAAAGCGTTTTTCTTCATAAGCGATTTTGATATGTTGTGTTTTTGAAAATGGCGCAAGCAATTGCTCTAAAGCTTCATGGTTTTGAGCAGGTGAGTTGTAAGGTAACAGTAATAGAAAATAGAGTATAAACACAGTATTTTTTAATATTCTTTCTTTCATCATTCTTTATTGTTCAAAATCCTGCCAAAAGTCATAAAAATTATACCAGTTATAGGGTGAGTTGATAGCATGTTGTTCTAAGATCTCTGCATATTCCTGCATGAGCTGCTGCAATCTCATATCACGTTCTTGGCGCGGCAATTCAATTTGATCACGTAACTTATGAAAATGAACGTCATATTGATTACCACCCCGATGCAGTGCAAAACATAAAATAACGGGAGCCTTTAGTAAATAAGCGACAATTAATGGGCCTGTTGGTAACTGAACATCATCGCCTAAAAAGTGACAAGTGGCACTGCGATCCTCCTGTTCAATTCTATCAGCTAACATGCCAATCACATAACCTGCTTCAATGTCTTCCTGTACTTGAATCATGGCATCAGGAGTGCCGATGTGTATGACATCGTTTTTTAATTGAGGATTCAATTTTTCAAAGGCTCGATTAATATTTTGTTGAGCATTATCATACATCAAGGCACGGATTTTAATGTCATTCGCTTGATTGGCAAGTGCTCTTAAAGCATCGAAGTTACCCAGATGAGAACCTAATAAAACAACACCTTGCCCATTGTTGGTAAAGTCAGTAATATATTGTTCATTATGTAATGTAATATCAAATTTTTGAGTATTACCTGTGAGGAAGTAGACGCGATCCAGCAACATATTCGCAAAACTATAATAGTGTTTAAAGAGAGCTGAAAAGCCAGGTTTACTTTTATTGGCGGTTATGAAATTTCGTTGCAGATAACGTTTTGAATATTTTCGTGTTGAAGAGTTGAAGACAAAATAAAGAACAATTGGAAATAAAAAAAGTCGCCCGACAGTTCGACCCAGATTTAAAATAATCCAGATAATTAAATCAATTAGCCAGGGGCTGCCCCGATCCTGAGTTTTCTTCCAGTCTTTTTTTGCCTCAGCCTTTTTACTCATAAGAAAAAGACCCTTTGGCGATAACAGCTTGGGACTCATCAATTAATTGATAATCAATTTTATTTTTATCGATGATGGCTTTATAGCAAATAGTGCAATGCACATCAGCTTTTAACAATTTCACAAACTTGGTATTGCCAATTTGTGAGATTGGCTGGTCCGTTTTTGCCTGCCATAAGCGCATGAGTGTATCTAAAATCACAACACCTGGGACAATGGGGTTGTTTGGAAAGTGTCCTTCAAGTGAGGGATGGTTATGAGGAATACAAAGCTCATGCTCAAAAGAAAAATTACTTGTGCTCATCTTACCCTTTGCCCTTCTGTTGCATCTGGTGCATCAGTTTTTTAAGTTCAGATTGAGGTAATTTCCCTGTGGGGTTTCTTGGTAAAGATTCAACAAAATAAATTTTTTTGGGTAGAAAAATACTTTCAATGCTTTGCTGTAAATGAGAGCGAATTTTTCTAACTATTTGTTTTTTGTCAATGCCATCATCAAGACTTTCCAAATGATTTAAAACAATAAAAGCCACAAGACGATTTTCGGGTGGTGAGATATTCGTATGACTTAAATTACATTCTTGATAAAAACAGGCATCGTTCAGGGCTGTATAGGATTGCAAATGGTGATTTAAATAAGCCAGCGATGTTCGTTTTCCTGCAATATTGATTAAGTCTTCTTTTCGTCCTTTAAGAATAAAATGATGTTCATCGAGGAGTTCAATTACATCATTAAAAAGAAATTGTTTAATGGAACGATTGGTATTGATCTGAATTTCATGCTCATTCATTGCTTTGAGATGAATGTCATCAAGCACTGTCCACTGTTCGGCTTCGATTGTACGTCTATAAGCCATTGAGCCTACTTCGGTACAGCCAAATATTTCCATCACCTGGGCATCGTATCGTTGTTCACAGGATTGTGCCAGTTCAGTTCGCAGTGGTGCAGTGGCAGAGATGAATTGTTTGATGCCAGGTAATAAGACCTCAGTTTTAATACAGGCCTTTAAATGCAGTGGAGTAGTAATGAGGCTGGTGGCAATGTTTTGCTGTCTGCTTTTGGCTAAGAGTGTGAGTTCTTCCAAACAGTGAGTGATGTCTTGTGGAAAAAATGGCTTGTCAGAATGCATCAAAAAACCATTTTGTAAGGCGACTATAATGCTGGCTTCTAAGCCATACATATGTTGTGCGGGTACAGTCGCCAATAGTGCAAAGAGGGTCTTACTCTTCTCATGAGCAGTGTGTTTTATGCCTGAAAACAGAGTTTGTGTCAGGTGTGAAGAGGCAATGAGCAAATCATTCCATTGCTTGATATAAGGTTTAGGCTGCCCTGTGCTGCCTGAAGTAAAAATAATCGCAACAGTCTGGCTGAGTTCAATTTCTGGAAAATTTAATTCCGATTTTATGTTTGTTTTATTGTTATAAGATAAAAAATCTTGACTCTCTAACACTGCTTGTAAATTAAAGATCTGAGAGGTTTCCTGTGAGGGTGATTGCTCTGATAATATCAGAAGTTCCTTATAGCTTTTTTTTAACTCTGCTAGAACGTGAGGTGTCACCGTTGATGGAAAAAGGCTGATGCTTTGCTGCTTCAAGCCCAGTAAAAAACCTAACAAAAAGTAATAACGATTTTCATAGAGATTCAGAAGGTGCTGGTGGGCTGGTATTTTATCGGCCAGATAATCGACGGTGTGTAATAATTCGCCTAAACTAATGGCTCTGCCTTGAAAGAATACCACGGGGGAATCCAGTGAGCTGTAATTAAAAGCAGGCAGTGTCGGCATTAACGTAATAACTCTCGTTGATCAATGGTCATCAATTGTTGAATAAAACGGATGGGGGAAACCCATTGTTTAAACCAAAACATTCTAAATAACCATTCTGCGATAAATAAGCCAAGCATGAGAAGATAATTAATCAAATTTGTAAATAGAGACCATGTCTCCAGTGAAGAAAAAAAAGTCAAAAAGAGAGTGTTCACTAAGATAAGCACAATTAATATTACCCAGACCCATGTGACTTTTTCAGTATACAGCATTGCTTTAGGTGCATTATCTTGTTCAGTTAATTGATAAAAACGACTGATCAGTGGTGTATGTCCAGGTAATATTGAACGCAAAAAAGGATATAAAATCAGTAAAATCATGATAATGGGGGGCAAATAAATCACGGAGTGATCAATTGAGAAATATGAAAAAAGAGCAATGAAGCACAGTAGAAAAAAGACGGCTGACTTTATTGATAAAAATGATTTTTTATTGATAGTCAGGGCTGAGTTGATTGATCTGGAGTCAACTCTTTGAGTCTCTTTTGAGTGCGAGATAGTTGAAAATGGTTGTGCGACAATAAAATAAAAGACAGGCAATAAGCAGGCCGTGACAAAAGGGACTTCATAAATAACACTGAGATGAACCACCAGAGGGTAAATAAAAAATTGAAAGCGAGCAAGGGTGTCCAGCATATCAATACTCGTTCCTAATTTATACTAAGATGGATCAGTTGGTTTTATTATCAGCAATGTGCTGAGCAAGTGTTCGTAAAGAGCGGAAAATTTCTCGGTTTTTGCTATCGTCAGAGCGCAGTTGAAAGCCAAATTGCTGAGTAATGGCCATTGCTAACTCCAGAGCATCAATTGAATCCAGAGCAAGGCCTTCTCCAAAAAGATAATCATCGGGATCGATTTCTGAGCTTTCTATGTCCAGGTTCAGGGTATCGATGATCAGTTGTGCTGTCTGTTTTTCTAATTCTGTGTGGCTGTGTGAATTGTTGCTACTTTGGTTCATTTTGCGCTAACTTTTTATTTTTTGAGTAAGCCTGCTATTATACCATTTATTTTTTCCAGCCTGAAACCACAAATGACAGAAACTTATGTTTGAACCGCTTATATCAGAAAAAGAGGCTATTTCGATTAAATACCTGCCACAGAGCCAGATTTTATTGGCTTTGTCTGATTTGCGTGAGCAAAATAGGGTGCCATTGCTTTTAGTGAATCATTTTCAACAAAAAAAAGGGACTTATAAACAAGATTCTGAATATACCAGGAAGTTGGGCGCAAATGATGTGTTTATTCAGCTGCAATCAGGTCTGGACAGTATCGGTGAACAACAATGTGAGCTGTGGATTGGAAGTGGTCAATGGCAATACGGCCACAAAGAGTTGGATGTCGATGTTGACTTGTCATTTTGTTCTAATGAGAATACCCTGATTGGCAGTGTTTCCATTCCACTGGAAGAAAATTCTTCCTTACAGAATCTGAGTCAATTGTATTATAAGCAAATTATTGATTTTATTAGTGAACAAAGTAAGCAGCACCTATTACGGATGTGGAATTATTTTCCTGATATCAATCAATCCGGGCATGTTTTAGAGCGTTATCAGGAATTTTGTATTGGCCGACATAATGCCTTTGCTTCTGGGGCAACAAAGGAATTTGATTACCCGGCGGCGAGTGCTGTTGGAAGCGCTTCGCAGGCTTTATCACCGAAGATGGTGATCATTTTTATTGCGACACACGAATCAGGACTATTTTTGGAAAATCCTGATCAAATCAGTGCATATCAGTACCCCAGTCATTATTCGCCCAAAAGCCCCTCTTTTGCACGGGCTTCAATTTATCATACAGGCAAGCTTCAGCAGTTACATATTTCTGGTACAGCCAGTATTGTGGGTCATGAGAGTAAATTTCATGGAGATATTATTAATCAGACCCATCAAACGATTAAAAATCTAAAACGATTGATCAAGCATGGCAATGAAGAGTGCGCTCAGAATGAACAATTCAGTTTGATGAGTTCATCGGCAGGAGCACCCATTATTAAGGTGTATTTAAGAAACCCGGCAGACAAAGAGATTGTCGCGCCAATTATTCAGGCTTTTACGCCTGACACTCAATACATATGTTACTTACAGGCTGATGTTTGTCGGCAGGAACTGGACATTGAAATTGAGATGCTATTGAACAGCCAAAGAGAATGACTATGGTTAGTAAAATTATGGTTAGTAATAAAATGGTTAGTAATACAATGTATTTGCAAAAAGTCTTAACCAAGATCATGGTGAAATAATAAGCGTTATGATAGATTAGCATTTTTATTATAGGTTTAAATTGGAATTGTGCAGTTATGAATGAAGAAATTATAAAAAGACCGCGTGGTACAGGTCAGAAAATTTCATGGTTTTTTGCGATGCTTTGCTATCTATTGTCTCTGGTTTCTATTGTTTTTGCTCTGTATTGGAAAATGGAGAATGGTACTCAGTCACCTATTTTTGCCAGTGCGCTTGCCAGTATTTTCTTTTTTGTCAGTTGTGGCTTTGTCCTTCAGTATGTTGCCAATGCAAATTTGCCAGACTTTAACTTATCTAAAAAAACCTGATTCGAACGAGGTTGTGTCATTTATTTCCCTTTTTTAGGGATATCCAGGCGATGCCGTTTTTCCCATAAGGTTTTTCGGCTGATGCCCAATTGTTTGGCTAATTCAGTTTCGGTTTGATGAGTATTTTCTTTAAGAAAATGCACCAGATATTCATCCAGAGAAAAGCCCTGTTGAGCTGAATTTTCTTCGTGTTGTCTATGACTCGCATCACTGCTTATATCAAACTCATCTTCTTTAAATAAGGCAATGTGCTTAGGGCTAATTTCATCCGTCTCAGTGAGAATTAAAGCTCTTTCAATGACATTTTGCAGTTCCCGTATATTTCCTGGCCAATGATATTCTTGAAATTTTTGTAACACTGCTGCTGAAAACTGGACGGGTGAATGAGCCATTTTTTTAATCATATCATTTAAAAAATGATTGGCTAATTTAATAATATCATCACCACGTTCTTTTAAAGGGGGCAGTGTGATATCAAAGACATTCAGGCGAAAATAAAGATCTCTGCGGAAAAGACTGTTGTCTACCATTTGTTGCAGATCTTTATGGGTGGCTGCAATCAATCGAATATCAATCTGGCGTGTTTGTGTGGAACCGACTCGCCTGACTTCATTTTCCTGTAAGACCCTGAGGAGTCGGGCCTGAACTTCAAGAGAAAGTTCTCCGATTTCATCGAGAAAAAGTGTTCCGCCATTGGCGGCTTCAACTAATCCGGGGTGATCGTGATCTGCACCTGTAAATGCACCTTTATCGTAGCCGAACAATTCAGATTCAATCAAATTTTCAGCGATAGCAGCACAGTTGATTGAGATTAATGCTGAAGTGTTTCTATCACTGAATTCATGAATGGCTCTAGCGACTAATTCTTTACCAGTGCCTGTTTCACCCAATATCAAAATGGATGTACTCATTGGGGCAACTTTATGAATTCGGCTGCTAATTTCTAACATTTTGGAGCAATTGCCAATCATTCCTGAAATGGTATAACACTTTGCCAGCTCCATTTTTAGAGCCGTATTTTCCAGAGTCAGTTTCCGCTCCTTAAGGATTCGTTTGATCATTAAAATTAATTCAGTATGATCAAATGGTTTGGATATATAATCAATAGCGCCTAATTTCATTGCATCGACAGCGGAGCTGACACTGGCATAACTGGTCATAATAATAATTGGAATGTCAGGAAATTGCTCAATCAGAGCTGTGCCTGGTGCATCAGGTAGTCTTAAGTCACTTAAAATTAAATCAAAAGCTTGATCATGAATGAGGGTGACGGCATCCTTAACAGTCTCAGCAATGCTGACTTGATAATCATTCTTTTCCAATAATCGCTTTAAGGAATTTCGAATGAGTTTTTCATCATCGATGACTAAAATCGTGCTCATATACTAACTCGCTGTCTATAAAAAATAGGACAAAGATCTGTCGGTTTATTCTGAACTGATACACTTGGGTAAGGTAATAAAAAACACACTGCCTTTTATTATTCCCTGTTGAATATTATCCAATATTTTAATATCACCACTGTGATCTCGAATGATATTATAAACAATTGATAACCCAAGCCCCATTCCATCGCCTGCTTCTTTGGTGGTAAAAAAAGGTTCAAACAAACGCTTTTTATTTTTTTCTGATACGCCTTTTCCTGTATCAATGACCTGGATGGAAATCATTTCATCATTGATATCATCCACAATGTTTTCATCAAAGTGGCTCTCACTCATAATGTACTTATCAAGTGAGCGAATATAAATGACTTGATTATTTTCAGAGGCATCACAGGCATTGTTGAGTAAGTTAACAAACACTTGAACCAATTGCTGGTGATCGCCGCTGACGATATGCTGTTCATCGCATTCATTGGCAAATGCCTGGTGTTTCGCTTTGTGACTGAGTGTGACCAAATGAATTGCTTCGTCAATGCATTGTCTGACAGGCACGGGTTTCTTTGGTGGTGCCAGATAATTTCCAATGCGTGAAAAGCTGGATAAGGATTGAATGATGGTCGTAATACGTCGTGTCTGGTTGAGAATGTCTTCCAGATGTTCTGGCAAATGCGTCTGCAAATAGTCGGTATCATCTTCAGCCATCAGATTTTGTGTGACGGATGCAATACCTGTAACAGGGTTACCAATTTCATGGGCCACACCAGCGGCCAGACGTCCGATGGAAGCAAGACGTTCACTATGAGTCAAACGATTTTCTAATGCTTGTAAGTCGCTTAAATCTTCTATCAGTAATACGACACCATTGGAATCAGCGTATTGGTGAAACTTATCATTATTATCATGTTTTAAATGAAGTGAACGAGCAGAAGCACTGATCAGTGATGACTTATGTAAATTAAAAATACGCTTTTGATGATCAAGCTGAACCTGTATTTTTCTGAGCTGTTGCTCTTCACCCTGAATAAAGCTATAAAATAATTCCCCAAGAGGAGATGGTAAAGATTGTATTTGTTCACCTAATATTTGTTCTGCAGGGATGCCAGATAAAACTTCGATGGCTTTATTCCAGTTTAGAACTTCACCATTAAGACCAATAGAACAAACACCAAGAGGAAGATCTTGCAAGACCTGACGGTGATAGCGGCGCATGTCATCGAGTTCACCTGCAACTCCTTCCAGACGAGTTTTTGAGTCTTCCAGTTTAGTTTCCATAAAGCGAAAACTTTTAGCAAAAATATCACGAGTATCATGATCCAGTGTTAATTGCTCATTAATAATTACTTTTGCTAATAGTGGTCCGATCAAGCCTGACAGATTGCGCTCAATACGTTCCCTAAGCTGTCTCAGGCGAACAGGATTGGTATCATATTGATTCATTCTGAGATCGCTCAATGCTCGTTTGACCTCATGTGATGCCATTTCATCACCAATCATATCGGCCAGCTGTTCATTGATGTGTTTAACCGAGCGTAGAACCATCATTCCTCTTGGTGGTGTCAGAGATTTTGAACAGCAGTTTATGGCATTTTCTGTTTCAGCTGGACTGGCTTTTGTGAGTAAAGAAACCACCACAAATAAGACAGCGTTTGCAGACAGTGACCAGAAAGTGACTGTGCCCCATTTATCATTATTATCAATGAAATTGCTAAAGGGTGGAATCAGGTTATAAATACTTGACTCAATCAGTCCTGAAGTGACCAGTAGAGGGAGAATTAATGCATAAGCCCAAGTAATAGAACCTGCCAATAATCCGACTAAAAGCCCTTTGCGATTTGCTCCATGCCAAAAAAGCAGACCAATTGTTCCCGGCAAAAATTGAGCGACAGCTACAAAAGAAATCAGACCCAGTTGTGCCAGGCCCTGACGATGTGATAAGAGTAAATCAAAGGCAAAACCTGCCATAATAATAATGGCAATAAGAATTCGACGTCCCTGTAGCAAGCGTTTATAAATGCTGGTGTCGCTGGATATTTTATGAGGAAACGTTAATGGCAAAACAAAGTGGTTCATGACCATGGCTGCCAGTGATAGAGTGGTTACTATCATCATAGCGCTGGCGGCAGATAAACCGCCGATAAAGGTCAGCAGGGGTAATAAACTGTGATGACTGTGCAAGGTGATGCCTAATACATAGAAATCAGCCGTGGTTTCAGTTTGCATGTATTGGCCTGCCCAGAGAATGACGGGAATGGGTAAGTTAAGTAATAAGAGCATCAGGGGAAACGCCCAACTGGCGGTCTGAATGGACTTGCTGTTAAAATTTTCAGTGATGCCCATGTGAAACTGGCGAGGTAAAAAAAGCGCTGCGGTAAAGGACAAAAAGATAAGACTATTCCAGGAGCCATCTAAAATGGGGGCCATTAACTCTTCTTGCTTTTGTGGGTTTTCAAGTAACCATTGTTGTAGACCTGAAAAACCATCAAAAATACCAAACAGAGCAAATAAACCCACACTGAGTAATGCAAATAATTTAACAATGGATTCAAAAGCAATTGCAGCCACCAGACCTTCGTGTTTTTCTCTGGCAGAACTGTGCCGGGCACCAAATAAAATGGCAAAAACAATCAAAGTAATACAAAAGCCTAATGAAATCGTAATGGGAGTGGCTTCATTCGTTAAGACCTGCATGGATTGAGTGATAGCATGAATTTGCAAAGCAATATAGGGCAGTGTGCCCATTAACATAAAGAGTGTGACCACAATCCCTACTAATTGACTTTGATAACGAAAGGCAAACAGATCGGCCAAAGAGCTTAACTGGTGATCTTTTGATAATTTTAAAATGGGTGAAAATAAAATGGGTGACAGTAAATAAGCCAGTGTGACACCAAGATAAATGGTTAAAAAGCTATAGCCCTGTCGCTCAGCAAAGCCCACGCTACCGTAAAAACTCCATGAGGTTGCATAGACGCCCAGCGAGAGTGAATAGGTAATTGGGTTGTGTGCTAAACGACCAAACCAGGGTTTATTATCAACCACCCAGGCAATGACAAATAAGAGCCCAAGATAGCCCACCCCGGCAATAAAAAGCTGCCATAACTCATAACTCATAGTCTAAGACTCATTGCGAGCCAGCCATCGGTATAATGACCAGGTGAGGGCAATTAAAAAGAACCAGACAATATAAGGAGTAAACCAGGGAAGTTGAGAGGAAGCCCAAAATATTCGTGAAGGCGAGCATAAAAGAAAGAGGCCCGCGATAAACAGTAGAATCACTCGGTCTCGAAATATTTTGTCAATGGGTTGCTTCATGAGCAGTAGTATAGCAAATATGTTACGAAATGTAACATATTTGCATTTGGGCTACTCATATGAGGACATGTTGCTACTAACTAATAGGTACAAACACTCTGCCGATACTTTTAAAGCTTTATTGTCGGCAGTTATAGTGCGCTATCATTCCCTTTGTGAAATTAATACAGTTCAGGAACATAGGTATATTTATACTTTATGGGTTTATGTTTCCTTTTTTTACTTTTACTGATTTTGGGTTCTTTAAAAGGTATTTCTTTATAATCAATTTGTTTTAACAGGTGGGAGATACAATTAAGTCGAGCCCTTTTTTTATTATCAGAGTTGACTACAAACCAGGGGGCGTGTTTGCTGTCAGTAGACAAAAACATCTGCTCTTTAGCCTCTGTATATTCATTCCAAAGTTCTTGAGCTTTCATATCCATGGGGCTTAATTTCCATCTTTTACGGGGATCATCGATGCGTTTCTGGAATCGAGTGGCCTGAACCTCCTGACTGACATCAAACCAGTATTTGATTAGAATAATATCATCATCAATGATTGCCTGCTCTAGTGCTGGCGTACGTTTCAAAAATTTATGGTACTCTTTATCAGTACAAAAATTCATGACTCGTTCAACGCCAGCTCGATTATACCAACTGCGATCAAACAAAATAATCTCACCAGCGGCAGGAAAACGTTCAATATAGCGCTGCATATATAATTGAGTTTTTTGACGCTCTGTCGGCGCTGGCAAAGCATTAATTCTGAAAACTCTGGGACTGACCCTCTCTAAAATACGTTTTATGACACCACCTTTTCCAGCAGCATCGCGGCCTTCAAATACAATAATGACTTTTAAGCCTTTGAGTTTTACCCATTCTTGAAGCTTGCACAATTCGACTTGAAGCCGGTATAACTCTTGCTCGTATTTTTTATTACTGAGTTTCTTTGTGTTATTAACCATTCTCATTTTTCCTGGTTAGATTCAAATAGCGGTAGAGGCTTTATATGTTACTTAGGAATTTGCGGCAAGTCAGCCTTCTTTAGTAACCGGACATGGTATTTTTCAGCAGTTGATTTTGCACCGACCAAATGCATGACACCGACAATTTTGTCCTTTTTAATCTTTGCTTTCATTTGTGTTGAGAACTGCTTATGGCGTTCCCCATAAATAACGGTTTTATCTTTACTATTATGCTTGGTAATTTGAAGATTAAACCGCACTTTATTCTTTTTAACAACATAGTCACCCTGAGTAAAAAAAGCAGAGCCTCCACCTAAATAACGCCCTTTTTCTAAAAAAATAGTAGACAAACGCTCCCAGCCAAAAACGCC
>JADGEK010000076.1:14637-20284 GCA_016744395.1 Gammaproteobacteria bacterium
AACAACATAGTCACCCTGAGTAAAAAAAGCAGAGCCTCCACCTAAATAACGCCCTTTTTCTAAAAAAATAGTAGACAAACGCTCCCAGCCAAAAACGCCGGCCACTTCTAAAACCCAAATTCCGTCTATTGACATGTTTATATCCCCTTAATAAATAGTGACTAAATTTGATGAAAGAGATTCATCAAATTTATTAGAGTATTACTTTATCATAGTTAATACGAAACAAAAGTAAATAATACGATGTCTGGTTATTGGCAGGCTGTAAGAATTTAAGTAAATCTGGGGCAGAAAAAGGAGAGCAAATTGAAGGCAAGCAATGTCTGTGGATTAATCCATCTCTTGAATAATTGGCATTGTGTTATCACAAGTTGTTTAGTATGGCCAAGTTCTATTCGTAATATTGGATTGCTTCTCCTAAATGGTATCCATTTTACCATTTAGGAGTGAATCTTTAGAACTTGTAGGATGCATTAATGTAATAATAACGACCTGGTTCGTTCATTTTTATGACTTCACCTGTACCATCAGATAATAGTATTAAATCCTTATAGGTATTATTAACGGCATAAGTTTTATCAAAAACATTATCAAGACCAGCAGTGATTTCAAAATGCTTCGATAAACCATGGCGAACTTTTAAATTCATAATGGCATAGCTATCAATCTTTTGTTCACCATTATCTTCATCATAATTATCCCATGTATCAGCGGCAATCACTTCCATTTTTGCACTGCTATTAGGCATATAATCGTAATTGAGACCCAGGTTTATCTTAGCTGGTGTGATGTTAGCCAGATCTTTGTCGGTTTGACCTGCCAATGCTTTGTCTTTTTTGCCACGCTGATAAGCAAGACCAAAATCAAGATAAAGGTCATCGGTGAAAGAATACATGCCTCCAATATCAAAACCATAAATAGTGGCATCAATATTTTCAAAATTATTGCTTGCACTATCGGCATTAAAATAAATGAAGTCTTTTAACCAGCTATAAAACATAGAGGTTTTTATGGTTAGATTGTCGAAATTGTTTTCCATGCCAAAATCAATTTCATAGTTAGATGTATCGTCCAAATCAGGTGTGCCACCTACTCGACCATTCGCGGCTTTCCAGTAGAGTTCTCTTGCATCAGGAACACGAGAAGATTTACCGACACCACCAAAAAAACTGGTTGTGCTATTAAATTGATATGTACCATTAGCAAAGGCGCTAAAAGAATCATAGTCGTTGCTCTTTTGAGTGCCATCAGGATCGATACTGGTGTCATCATAACGAGCACCAAGCTTAAGGGTAAAGTCTTGATAGCGTTTTTCTAATTCACCAAAAATGGCTGTATTGTCAGTGTCGACATCATCAATACTTGTTCTGCCAGTAACGTTCATTCTCATGGGAGGTGTTGTTGGCATTGTCATAAAACCGATGTACTCGCCATCCCAGTTACGCTTACTGGTATCAATACCAATGACACCTTCCATGGTCGAACTGATGTCAAAGGCATTTTTTACTTTAAACCCTTGAATTCGGGTTGTCAGTTTACTAATCAGTTCATATTGTTCATTTGGCCCAGATACGTTTCTATAACGATTTGACATAGGATGTTCAACATCAGAGTCGTAGTATTGGAAATCAAGTTGCTTAGAAAATGCACCAATATTTTTAATGCTGTAATCGATGTTTAAAATATTTGAGTCATCATATAAAGCATCCATTTTACTGGATGGATAAAGCACATCGTCACTTCTGTTTGCGGTATAACTGATCGCCATTTCATGATTATCAATCAAGTTGAAATAAAACTTACCCATGAATGTTTTTTTCTCATAAGCATCCATATTTCTATTGGCATTTTTATATTTTACGCCATTAGGAACAGAGGGTGTGATGTCTTCCATTTGTTCAGCAAAGTCGTTACCATCACCGTCACGATACTGACCACTACTCTCATCTGAAATACTGACTAAACCACGAACCTTCTCATTACCACCGCTGAGTGTCATGGCTGTTTTCTGGTAATTCC
Source organism: Gammaproteobacteria bacterium (assembly GCA_016744395.1). Lineage (GTDB taxonomy): Bacteria > Pseudomonadota > Gammaproteobacteria > GRL18 > GRL18 > GRL18. Next base: position 16,657 of record JADGEK010000076.1, read on the forward strand.
ATCTGCCAAGATTAACACTGACTTCACCATGGAGATCTTCTTCTGGTTTCTTGGTTTTGATTTTGACTGCACCACTTAAAGTACCAAAATTTTCAACATCGTATGGGCCTTCAATAATTTCAATGCTTTCAATATTATTGGTTAATATATGTGATGTGGGTGGGTCCATTCGATTAGGACATGCGCCATAAATCTTTGCATCATCAATTAAAATATTAATGTTGTCCTTGTTTTGACCTCTGAGAATAATGTCATTAGCAATACCACTACGACGAATTAATGAAATGCTGGGTACATTCCTTGTCAGTGCATCCGCTAAATCAGCGGACTTAACTTGTTCACTACTGACATCACTGAGTTCAGTGCCTTCAACAGAAATAGAGGGAATGTCTGATTCAGCAAAAGCCTGAAATGAGTACATTGATGTTATTACAGCAAGTGATAACTTTGAAATATGAGATAGTTTCATTACATTTAACCAAAATATTAAAAAAGAATAATATAGCAATGTATATACCAGATATAGGATATTGATTAGTAAACATAGGGTTATCATTATTCTTAACTTTTATGTTTGTTATATGTATGCGTCATATGACTTGCTTGATGAGTTATATGACACAATTAAAGGTGCTGTGATAATAAATAATTGAAAATCAAAAACTGAACGAAAGCCATGAAGTTAATGCATTAACACGTTAAATTCTTTTTTAAAAAGAAATACCGAATAACATTGAAGTTATTGATGAGTGTCAATAAAATCTCCTTGATTTGTGATGGGAATAAGCTATTTTAAGAATAGACTCATTGTGTGAAGCAACGAATATGAATGCTTATACCACCCAACTTGAACAACTCAAATCCTGGTTTTTTGCACTTGCTGAAAAACAGTCATTTTTTTTGCCAAAAAAAATGGAAGGGGTTAATTATCGCTTTGAACGTCTTCACTGTGTTAATGAGCAAGACCTTGATTTACTCTCTTATAGACCCACCATTTTGCCACCTGGAAAACATCTGTTTCCCGATGGAGAAATCCTTTTTACCTATCATAAAGATGAGCAAGGACACTATCATTTTTCTCAGGGCTCAACTATTGAACCGCAGATCATTGCAGGTGTACGTTCTTGTGATTTAAAAGGCATTTATTTAATGGATAGGGTGTTTTCTGATGGCATTAAAGATACTCACTATCTACAACGTCGAGAAAAAACGGACATTATTGCCTTTAATTGTTTGACTCCCTGTGATGATCATTGTTTTTGTGAAACTGCTCAGTCACTGGATTTTCAAACAGGAGCTGATATTTTTATCAGTCCACTACTTGAAAAAGATTGTTTTTTGCTGGAAGTGCAAAGCTCTAGAGGTGATGAATTAATCAAAACATTGGTCTCAGATAAATGTGTCAATGCGACAGAATTAAAACAACAGGCTATGGACAGTCGTCCTAAACCTTTTGGTCGTCAGTTTGTAACACCCGTGGAGCAATTGTCAGAAATAATTCATCATGAAGATGCTGAATATGTTTATCAGCAATATGCAAAGCGTTGTTTTTCATGCGGTACTTGTAATTTAGTCTGTCCCACATGCTATTGCTTTGAGACAAAAGATGAATTTGAATTGGAGAACAGCTTAGATCAAGCAAAGGGTAAAAAAACTCGTCATTGGGATGCCTGTTTAAATCCAGGTTTTGCTGAAGTTGCGGGTGGTCACAATTTCAGACCAGAAGCTGCCGCCAGACAACGCCACCGTGTACGCAGGAAATTTGACTATTTACCGCAACGATTTGAGCAGACTTTTTGTACAGGCTGTGGTCGATGTGGTCGCCAATGCACAACAGGTATCGATATTTTTGATATTGTGAATGATGTTTGTTTGTCGGTAGAGCAGGAACAGGAGAGTGAACAATGAATGCACCATTGGACACATATAACAATCCTTATATCCCGATGATGGCTGAAATAGAGCTTGTTGAAGCATTAACCGAGCGTGAAAGCCTGTTTCGAGTCATATTGCCAGAACCTCTCAATCATCGTCCAGGGCAGTTTGTTATGGCTGGGCTGCCAGGCATTGGAGAGTGCGCTATTTCTATCAGCAGCGGCCCAGACAGTGGGCGGATACTGGAGATGGTGATACGCAAAGCAGGAAATGTCACAGGAGTATTGCACCAATTAAACAAAAAAGATTTAATCGGGATCAGAGGCCCCTTTGGTTCAGGATTTAATTTAAATGATTTTCGCCTCAGTACAGGCAATGAAGACATTGTGATTATTGCAGGTGGCTTAGGTTTGGTGCCATTACGCTCACTGATCATTCCAATGATGGAAAACAAGTCTGAGTACGGTACAGTGCATCTCATTATAGGCTCCAGAACACCGAAGGAAGCACTGTTTCGCTCACAAATAAAGCAATGGAAGCAACTGCAGGACTGCAATATTATTGAGTTGGTTGATGATGCGGATTTTCAGGAATGGGATGGTGAAGTGGGTCTGGTGACAGAACCGATTCATAGGTTAATACTGGATGAAAAAAAGACTCAACTGGTTTTATGCGGGCCGCCTGTGATGTATAAGTTTGTTTTGATGGAAATAAAAATGAACTTTAATATTCCAGATGAGCAGATTTATGTGGATTTGGAACGCAGGATGCGTTGTGGCTTAGGCAAATGTGGCCATTGCCAGATCAATCATGTGTACTGTTGTAAGGAAGGCCCTGTTTTTCGATACTCACAACTGGCCGACCTGCCTGAGGCGTTAACATAATGAAACCCAAAATTGCCTTTTTTGATTTTGCCAGTTGTGAAGGTTGTCAGTTAGCCTTGCTTAATTGTGAAGATATTTTTTTGGACTTATTAGAGCTTGTCGATCTGGTTGAATTCAGAGAAGCCATTTCTGAAAAAAGTGCACACTATGATATTGCCTTTATTGAAGGCAGTATTCATCGAGAAGAAGACAGTAAGCGTCTGGTGGATATTCGTTCCAGGAGCCAATATTTAGTCGCTTTAGGTGCTTGTGCTTGTAATGGTAATGTTCAGGCGAGATCAAACTTTATTGCCCCTGCAGAAAATTATCAATTGGTTTATGGTGAAGAAGCTAGAAATCGGGTTCAGATTGATAAAAACTATTGGCCCTTATGGGCGCATACCCGAGTACGTTCAGTTGAAGAAATCGTGAAAGTGGATTTCCATTTACGTGGCTGTCCCATGTCAGCGAATGAGTTCTTAATTTTAGTGAAAGCATTGTTAAGCAATCAAACACCTCATTTTCCTGAAAATGCAGTATGTGTGGAATGTAAGCGTAATGCTAATGAGTGTGTTTTTGATAAAGGGATGAGTTGCCTTGGTCCCATTGCCTATGGTGGTTGTGACGCCATCTGTGTGAATAATGGTCATGTCTGTGATGCCTGCCGAGGTTTGCTGCCCTATGCCAACGTTGATGCGCATAATGAATTAATGCTCAGTAAAGGAATTTCAGAAGAGGCTATTAAAAGTCGTTACAGACTCTTTTGCAGTGCAGAGAAAATGAGTCAGGATTGACTCGGCAGGATGAATAATGATGACAACTAATACTCAAAAGACTGCTTCTAAGAACACTCCAAAAAAGAGTGTTCATATTAAAATTGATCATGTGAC
>JADGEK010000182.1 GCA_016744395.1 Gammaproteobacteria bacterium
GCATCAATAGCATAGCGTAAGTCATGACCTGGGCGATCAGCGACATAGGTGATTAATTGCTCATGTGGTTTGTAAGCAGAGTCAGGTACCAGTTTATCTAATAAGGTGCATATTGTTTTGACCACTTCAAGGTTGGTTTTCTCATTATGGCCGCCAATATTGTAGGTTTCAGCATTTTTACCTGTATCTAAAACAAGTCTTAACGCCCGAGCATGATCATCAACATGCAGCCAGTCTCTGATTTGTTGACCATTCCCGTAAATGGGTAAGGACTTGCCTTCTAGAGCATTCAGAGTCACTAAAGGAATTAATTTCTCGGGAAATTGGTGACTCCCATAATTATTAGAGCAGTTGGTAATAACAACAGGAAAGCCATAAGTCCTATGCCATGCCCTAACCAAGTGATCTGATGATGCCTTGCTGGCAGAGTAAGGTGAGCTTGGCTCATAGGATGTTTCTTCAGTAAATAGACCTGTTTCATCTAAATCGCCATAAACTTCATCTGTAGAGACATGATGAAAGCGGAAGGTTGATTTTTTATTATCATCAAGTTCATTCCAATAATGCCGAGCAACTTCGAGCAAAATGCAGGTACCAACAATATTGGTTTGTATAAAATCTGCGGGACCATCAATAGAGCGGTCAACATGGGACTCTGCAGCTAGATGCATAATCGCATCGGGTTGATATTGCTGGAATACTCGTGTCATTTCTTCCTTGTCACAGATATTGACGTGTTCAAAATAATACCTGTCATTGTTCTCTACTGTCTCCAATGATTCGAGATTGCCAGCATAAGTCAAGGCATCCACATTGATAATAGTATGCTGTGTTTCTTCAATATATTGACGAATCACTGCCGAACCGATAAAACCTGCACCGCCTGTAACAATGATATTCAAGAATTTCTCCATAAAGCCTGTATGTTGTCTAGAAATTATAACGATATGTCGGGTAGCTTACAATGGCGTATTTAATGCACTTTAGGGTAGTCTCACTTAACTTCTCTTACCAAAAGGCGTATATTTGATCTATTGCTGTTATTTGATCACGAATAAATTGTACCAGTTCAGCCCCCCTGTTTCCTTTGAACTTTATCAATAATCAGTCACTTATTTTCAAAGCGACGTAAATAGGCTTCTGGATCAAAAATTTTGGCTATATTGGAGTCAAACTCAAGAGCCAAGTACTCTGATTCTTTGTTCATTGAGTCAGCAATTTCAAGTGCTAAGATAATTTTCCCCACCTGTCTTGGGTCAAGAAGAGCAATCACTGGTATAGCTCCCAGTGCTTTATCAACTTTATATTCTATATTGATTTTTTCATTCTATTTACAAACTGTTCCCCCAATTCATGCTCTTTCGTTCCATTTAGAAACAAGCAGCATGTTACAATATTCATTAATTTTAATTCCTCTAAACACAAACCCCCTTCAATAAAACATTATGAGCACAAGAAATAAGGCCAATTTTGATAAAGAACTGGTTCATCAGGTTGATAAACTTGTGATGAATACAGGTTGCTTTCAAGCTGTAGAATTTTTATTACAAGTTGAGTTGCTGCCCTATGCTGAATATGAACAATGGCGAATGGGTCATATTCTTTATCTTTCTGAAGTTTTAACTGAACAACGAGAGGTTATTCTTCCTCTATTAGATGAAGCTGGAAGGTATGTGAGCTCATTAAACATGTTACCTGAACCACTGCTCATACAACAATGGGAGCAAAATAATCAGCTCTCTCATCTCAAGCTTTGTCCTGAAAAAAGTGCTTTTTCTAAATACTTGAATGAACAATATATTCGGCAAGATAATGAGCAAATGGATCTCTTTTTTGATAATCGCTCATTAATTATTGTGAGTGAGTTAAAACGTGCTCTTATTTCTCGAAATATTCAAACAGCAAGTCAAAAACTACAGTCTCTTTATGAGATTGAGCCCGATCATGACATAATTAAGCCAACCAAAAAACTGTTAGATTCACTGGTCAATGCACTTGAAGAAGATCAAATCACTGATATTATTCATGAAATGCATTTTTTGATAAAAGAGCTTGCTCCTTTAGCTAAAGAAACTTTAAGCGGTCAGGAACGAGACTACATGTCTTTGTTTTGGCGACGTTTGGCTCGTTATATTAATGATTCAATTTATTGCGAACAACAAGAAAAGTTCTCTGAGAATAAGCTGGAAAATGTACATAGCTCATTTTGTTTTGAGCAAATTCCTGACTGGCAAGCCGTTATTAAAAGTATTGAACAGGAATCCGTACTTATAAAGAGCCCTCGGCTCTTTGCTCGCTATTGTTTAGCTCTACGACGTTCTGGGCAATATGAACAGTATATACAAAATACCTGTCAATTTTTCTGGCAGTTTTCAAATAAAAAAAGTGCTCAAATTGCTCAAGGCTTTCTTATGGTCGATCCCATATTAAACAATCTTTGGCATGATTTTCATGATTTAGAATTTGACACTCAATGGGGAAGATGCCAGTTTCCTTGCCTGCTACTCATCAAAATTCCAGGGATCTGCCATTATGTTAAAGCCGATAACCATTCACCTGAAGAGTTTGGAGTATTACTTAAGCTGATAAAAACTGAAATGAAAGATGGAAACCAATCAATATCACTCAGAAAGCAGCTCAAAGAATCTCATGCCAATATATTTCAGTATTTTCTAGAACAAAAAAAGTAACTCAGCTCATTTTCGTCAGCTCCTCAATCATTATGAGCATTAAGCTATACCCGATTTTTTAAAATTGGCGCAATATGAATAAGAACGATTAATCATTCCATCTACGTGATTTATTATTTCATGATTACTTTCTTCTGCTGCTCCCTTATTAATCAATTGCTCAGTTAATATTCCGACTGCCTGTTGGTAGGAAAGTTCTTCCACATGATATTGTTGTTGATATCCATCAAAAAAAATCATCTTATTATCCTTAATGTGAGATTATGTGTAAAAAAAAAGATTTGTATCCTGAACGCAGAGACCTTGCATGCAACGTCTCTTACGAGCGATATTAATTCTGAAGTTATTAGAATTTAATATTTTCTTTATTTTTTTCGACAGTTTTTGAACTGATTCCTTCTACTGTCTAAGTACTGCTTAAGCATTTTACGGAAGAAATAAGCGGTGATCTGTCAGCAAATGAAGCCAAGGGATGTCAGACTTTTCTGTATAAAATTGTAAGCTTTTACGTTACAGCAAGAATGGATTACTAAAGAATTAGAGATCAGCCAAAAAACATTTCAGTTGATTCATTCATTATCATCAAATTGCTTTTTATGCAGTTGATTATAAAAGCCCTCATGTTCAATGAGTTCATCATGGCTCCCCATTTCAATAATAGAGCCTTTGTCCATTACAACAATTAGGTCAGCATTTTCAATGGTTGATAAGCGATGTGCAATCACAAGAGTGGTGCGTCCTCGCATTACATTTTCTAGAGCAGCTTGTATTTTTTGTTCAGACTCTGAATCGAGAGCTGATGTGGCTTCATCCAGAATTAGAATAGGTGAATTTTTTAGCAAGGCACGAGCAATAGCCAGCCTTTGTCTTTGTCCACCTGAAAGCAGCACACCATCTTCACCTATCAGTGTATCAATACCATCTGATTGCTCTGAAATAAACTCCATCGCATAGGCGGACTCCGCAGCCTGAATCACATCTTCTCGGCCAAAATGGCTCAATGCGCCATAGGCGATATTCTTCTCAAGGGTATCATTAAAGAGTGTCACATCCTGAGTCACTAATGAGATTTGTTCTCTAAGCGATTTTAAGGTGTAATTTGACAGAGATTGGTCATCGAGTAAAACGTCTCCTTCTTTAACATCATAGAATCGTGAAATTAAACTCACCAACGTTGATTTACCACTGCCTGAACGGCCTACAAATGCAACCGTCTGTCCAGGCTCTATGACTAGATTTAAACTGTTAATAACCACTTTTTCAGTCTGAGGATAGGCAAAGTGAACATTTTTAAATTCCAGACGGCCTTTTATTGATTTTGCTTCAAGCGTACCTTTATCTTGCTCAGCTTCCTCATCAAGGATCATAAACACACTTTCCGCAGCAGCAATGCCTTTTTGAAT
>JADGEK010000077.1 GCA_016744395.1 Gammaproteobacteria bacterium
GCATCTAAAAAGACTGTCTTCAAATTCAATTTCAAAGTATAAATTTGATTTTATTTTTCCCAAAAAAAATAGTTTTAGAGTCGCATTTAAAGATAAGAGATTACGTAATGCTTTTAACAGAAATTTGAAATTGATTAAAAAATCAGGTCAATATCAAAGAATTATTAATAATTATATAGAAAGTGACATTGAGGAAAAAGTCAAAATTAACTCTCTCATTTCGGCAATTGTTTCTAAAACACTTTACGAGGAAGATAATGATAGATTAAATGAAATCATTAATATTTTATCCGCAGTAAAACATATAGAAAAGATTGAAGTTTTTGATAACAAGAACAATATTTTGGCCTCAAGTTCAGACAAAAAATTTGATCATTTCACACAACAAGATAGTTTTTATGTTCTATCAAACATTCCAAGAAAATCAGGTTTTGTCAGAATTTTCTTTAATGAGGAAGAATTAAAAAAAACCTCATTAACTAAAAATTTAATACCTGACCTTGCTCTTTTTAAAAACCTGGATTCTTTTTCTTACATTAAGAATATATATAAAAGATTCAATTATATAAATAAAACACTTGCTTTCTCAAAAAAAGAAATGAATTATATCTCAAACCACTCACATATAACCTATTCTGTCTTAAATAGAGAGCCCATAGCAATCATAGACAATGAAGATGTAACAGGACTTCTGAGTGAATACATAAAAATAATTGAGGAAAAAAGCGGACTGAATTTTGTTTTTAAAAAATCAAACTCCTGGAATGAGTTAAATGAAAAATTTAAAAATAAACAGATAGATTTGCGCCCAGTGATTGTGAGTACAAACGAAGCTTCCACAGGAACATTAGTGTCAAATAAAATATCAAGCTTTCACTTTGCCATTGTTACTGATAAAGAGGGTTCCTTTGCAGATAAAATTTCAGATCTTAACAATAAAACATTAACTTTAGCGAACAACTCTCCCATTATACATATTATTAAAAAAAATCATCCCAATATAAAAACAATAGAAACAACAAACATAAAAGAAGCTTTATCTCTAGTCGCTAATGGTAGTGCCTATGCTTTTATAGGGCAAACCGAAGTTGCTGTCTATAATGTAAAGAAATATTTTCCAGATTTAAAAATAGCAGGTATCTTAGATGACAAACAAACTTATTATTTTTCAGTACAAAATGACTTCCCTGAACTGGTATCCATTATAAATAAAGTACTTTCAAACATTACTCAAAATGAAAAAAAAATCATAAGAGATAAATGGCTTGATGAAAAAGTCACTACTGCGACAGACTATACTTTGATTTATCAAATACTTACAATATTTATTGTTATTTTATTTATAATATTTATTTTTATGAATAAACTATCAACGGCTAAAATCAGCATTGAGAAGACAAATAATATGTTAAAAGCCTCAAATGACACGTTAAAGAAAACCATTCACAATCTTAAACAAACGCAAGAACAATTAATCGCCTCTGAAAAGATGGCAGCTCTTGGAGGCTTAGTTGCTGGTGTGGCTCATGAAATTAACACGCCTGTAGGAATTAGTTTGACAGGCATTACACATTTAGAAGATTCAACAAAAAACATTATTGCCAAGTACGAAAATAAAAAAATGAGTCAGAATGATTTTGATGAGTACTTATCTATTTCAAATGAAATAAGCTCCCTTGTTCATAATAACCTGAAAAAAGCTGCACAACTCGTCAGGAGTTTTAAGCAGGTTGCAGTGGATCAATCCAGTGAAGAAAAGCGAATTTTCAATTTAAAAGATTACATCAATGAAATTTTAGCAAGCATTAATTCTATTACAAAAAAAACTCAACTGACAATTAAAGTTCATTGCCCAGAAGATATCATTATTAATTCTTATCCTGGCTCATATTCTCAAGTTATTTCTAATTTAATAATGAATTCGATTGTTCATGGATTTAAAAAAAATGAAAGTGGGAACATTAAAATTAATATTGAAAAGCAAGACAAAACGATAGAATTAATTTATATTGATGATGGTAAAGGAATATCTAAAGATAATTTGCCAAAAATATTTGATCCTTTTTTTACTACTGAAAGAAATAGTGGTGGAAGTGGCTTAGGTTTAAATATTATTTACAATATTATTATCTCAACTTTAAATGGTACGATAAGTTGTGAAAGTGAAGAAAACAAAGGTACAAAATTCATTATAACATTTAATGTTTAGGCGTTTAATTTATTAGGTCATTAGGAATAAAAGTTATGACGGATTTAAAGTTTTATAATAACAGTGAAGAAATTGATAACAATGAAGAAGTGTGGAAAATTTTAATTGCAGATGATGAAGAAGATGTTCACACTTTAACAAAGGCTGTTTTAAAAAACTACATCTATAAAAATAAAGCGTTACAATTCATATCGACCTATTCAGGTGAAGAAACAATTAATGCAATAAAAATCAATAATGATATTGCATTAATACTATTAGATGTCATTATGGAAGATGATGACACGGGACTCCAGGTTGTGAAAACAATCAGAGAAGATTTTAATAATCATTCAATTCAAATTATTTTAAGAACAGGTCAACCTGCTGACATGCCAGAAAGTGATGTTGTCATGAGGTATGAAATTAATGATTATAAAGAGAAAACAGAGCTAACCTCAAAAAAACTAATTACTTCCATTACAACTGCCATTAGAACGTATGAAAATATTTTAGCACTACAAGAATCTAAAAAAGAATTTAGTTCATTATATTACGATTTGAAAAAGTTAATGGTGTCATTCGATAAAAGCGTTATTGCATCAAAAGTAGATGAGAATGGAAAGCTGATCTATGTCAGTCAGGCTTTTTGTGAAATTTTCGAATATTCTTCGGAAGAATTATTAGGTAAAACACATGATTTTTTAAGGCATGAAAAACAAGATAAAATCATTTTAACTGAAGTTATAAAATCATATATTGAGAGAAAATCCTGGAAAGGTGAATTAATGTATAGTACGAAAGGAGGCCATACTTTTTGGGCCAACGTTCATCGTTTCCCTGAATACGATAGCAACAACGAGTTTGTAAATTTCACCAATATATTTACCAACATTACTCATCAAAAAGAGGTTGAAAGTTTAAATTATGAGCTTAACAATTTATTATCAACCTTTGATAAACATGTCATTGCATCAAAAACAGATAAAAATGGAAAAATTCTCTATATAAGTACCGCTTTTTATAAATTGACTGGATATAAAAAAAATGAATTATTGACTCATTCCCATAGTATGTTAAGTCATAAAGATACACCACGAGAATTTTATCAAGATCTTTGGAGAACAATATCTTCTGGTAAAGTTTGGCAAGGCGATATTAAGGATAGGAAAAAGAATGGAGATGCTTTTTGGTTACACACTATTATTACACCAGAATATGATATAAGAGGTGATTTTTTATGTTATACCGCAATATCTCAGGATATTACTCATCAAAAATACATTGAAGAAGCCAATAGAAAGATAGAAATCTTAAATACAGAAATTGAAGAAACCCAAAAAGAAGTTGTTTTCAGGATGGGTTCCATCGGCGAATCCAGATCGAAAGAGACTGGGATGCATGTCAAACGAGTTGCTGAATATTCCAAAATATTGGCTGTATACTTAGGTATGAGTGAAAAAGAATCAGAGTTATTAAAATTGGCCAGTCCCATGCATGATATTGGTAAAGTAGCTATTCCTGATGCAATTTTAAACAAACCTGGGAAATATACCCCTGAAGAATTTGAAATAATGAAAACACATGCTCAGATAGGTTATGAGATGTTGAATACTTCAAAGAGGAAAATACTAAGAGTGGCCGCTATTGTTGCACATGAGCATCAGGAAAAATATGATGGTACTGGTTATCCTCAGGGGTTAAAAGGTGAAAAAATCCATATTTATGGAAGAATAACTGCCCTGGCTGATGTATTTGATGCATTAGGTTCAGATAGAGTTTATAAAAAAGCCTGGGACGATGAAAAAATATTTAAATTTTTTAATAAAGAAAGGGGTAAACACTTTGATCCCCAATTAGTCGACATTTTTTTTAACCATCTGGATGAATTTTTAGTAGTTCGAGATATGTTTAAAGATGAATTTTAACTTATTTATTTTTTAAATCTGACTGAACATTATGACCATATTCTGTGGCCTGATTTTGATAGAAACAGCCAAACTGGTAAGTATGTTTTTCAGTCATTTTTAACCCCAAAGCATACAATTTTTCAGGTGGCACCAAATACAGCATGAAGATACTTGTTTAAACATAGAATCACTCATTTCACGGAGCAGTTCTTGCACATAAACATCTCAAATACTGGCCTCAGTATATCCAGAGACAAACTGAACAAATTATTTCATTTTTTTGATGTTATTAGAAAAATATTTTTTAATTCATTGATACAAATCATATGATACTATTTATACAAGCAGTATAATGTATACATGCATCTCTGAAAGTAGTAGTTTAGACTGAATATAGTAGTAATTCGTAGGGTGCCTATTTTTATAAAGGGAATACAATTTATAAATAATTAGCACTCATTCACTCATAATTATTGGTCATACTATAATGATGAGCAAAAAAAACCAGCCCATATTAATAATACTTGCCTCGGCATTTCTGCTGCTTTTTACGTTATTATCCTTATTTTTCCACAATTATACGAATCACTATGCCATTAAAGAAGCAGAAAAACTGGTACAAGATTTATTACTGACCCATCGCTCAATTCATAAATACGTCAATACCATTTCAAGGCCAGAACTTTTTCGCCTTAAAGATGCAGGTCTGCTCTATAAAGACTATTTTTCTCCTAAAACCATGTCATTTACCTATACGGCACGAGGAATTAAACGTTTTCTTAACGAGGAACGCAAAAAAGCAGGCTTGGCAGAAATCTACTTTAAACTGGCATCCAATAACCCAAGAAATGAGATCAATCGAGCAGATAAACAAGAAGCTCAACTCCTAAAATTGATGAATACTGGAGTAATAGAAGATTTTCGAAAAATCGTTAAAAATCCCGATGGTAAATCTTTTCTATATATTGCCATACCCACCAAACCCATTACAAAAAGTTGTTTAAAGTGTCATGGAGATCCCTCTGATGCGCCCAAAGAAATGGTAGCATTATACCCGGAATCTTCTGGCTACTACGAGAAAGAAGGTGATGTTCGTGCATTAATATCAATCCGAATACCACTGGAACGTCATATGCAAGATGGTTTCAGAATATCAACAATATTTATAATCATTCTATTTTTAGCACTATTATTGATATATATACTCATCTGGTATTTCATTCACAGAATCAATCAACAACAACAGCTAATCGTTGAACAAAATCTGGAACTTGAACATATGGCCACTCATGATGTCTTAACAGGCTTGCCAAATCGACGGCACTTCAAAGAATATTCTGAAAACAAAATCAGTCAGGGACAAAGAAGTCATAAACAAGTCGCTTTTTTATATATTGACCTGGATAGCTTTAAAGCCATTAATGATGAGATCTCTCATCAGGCTGGTGACATGGTTTTAACGACCCTTGCCAAGAGATTTCAAACTTTTGTCAGAAAGAATGAAATGATTGCCCGTATTGGTGGTGATGAATTCTGTATGATCATCTATGGACATAAAGACACCAATGAGTTGGAGAAAACTGCAAAACGTCTTATTAAGGAATGTACTAAATCAATTACTGTAGATGGAATGGAGTTTAAAGTGGGTATGAGCATTGGCATTGCAATTTATCCAGATGATGGTGAGACATATGATGATTTAATGTCAATGGCTGATGATGCTATGTATAGAGTCAAAAATAACATAAAAGGCACCTATGAATTTGTAAAATGATCTGAATTTAAAGATTGTATATCTATAAAGCATTAGCATATTAGCTCTTATAAAATGTATTAAAAGGAGAAAACATTTAAAATAGACTTTTCTGAATTTTTTTGTTGAATTTTGTCAATAAACCAATAAATAATAGGTTAAATCAGGAAATAAAGATTATGTTGAAACCTGAAACTTTTGAAAACTACTTAATAAAAAAAGGAATAAGCCGGCGGTCATTTTTAAAAATTTGTTCTACCATTGCATCTTTACTGGCATTACCCTCTGATGCACTCCCTGCTCTATCAAAAAAATTACGACAGGCAGTTCGTCCTTCGGTTATCTGGCTCTCATTTCAAGAATGCACTGGCTGTACAGAATCTCTGACACGTTCACATGCCCCAACGATTGAAGATCTTATTTTTAATTACATATCACTGGATTACCACCATACGTTGCAAGCTGCCTCAGGAGAAGCCGCAGAAACAGGCCGTTTGGAAGCCATGAAGAATTTCTATGGCGAATATCTTCTGATTGTTGATGGTTCAATCCCCATTGGAGGGGGCGGAGTTTATTCTACTATTGCGGGAAAAACAAATTTGCAGATGCTAAAAGAATGTACTGAAGGTGCTAAAGCAGTTATTGCTATTGGCAGTTGTGCTGCCTATGGCGGTTTACCAGCGGCTAACCCAAATCCCACTGGAGCGACAAGTGTCGCTACTCTTATGGAAATGGGCTTGATCGAAAAAAAAACATTGGTCAATCTTCCAGGCTGTCCTCCAATGCCAGTTGCTATCAGCAGTGTATTGGCCCATTTTCTTGCATTTAATCGATTTCCTGCGCTTGATGAGTTGAATCGTCCTCTGAATTTTTATGGTAATACCGTGCATGAACGTTGTTCTCGATACCATTTTTATCAGCAAGAAAAGTTTGCAGAAAAATTTGATGATGAAGGTGCACGACAAGGTTGGTGTTTGTATAAATTAGGATGCAAAGGCCCAATAACACATAATGCTTGCTCCACCCATAAATGGAATCAGGGAACCAGCTCACCCATCGAATCTGGTTATCCTTGTTTAGGCTGTTCAGAACCAGGGTTTTGGGATAAGGGAAGTTTCTATCAGAGCCTGGATGATGTTAAGTATTCAGAAGCAATGATCAGTAATGAAGTTGAAGCAAATATAGAAGAAGGCCAACTACTCTATGAAGATAACTGCGCTTATTGTCATTCAGCAGATCCTTCTGAGCTTGAAACAGAGGTTAAGAATATTTCTGAAAAACTGCAATCAAGTTCAATTCGTTCACACCGAAAACTTGAGTTTTCTAATGATCAACTCAATCTTCTGGAAAAATATTTAGGCTCATTAAAATAAAGGAGCTGGTATGAAAATTCATAATAAATGGCCACTGATAACATCAGTATTTATTTTGTTTCAATTGAGTGGTAACTATACAAACCTACTGGCAACAGAAACTGAGACCAGACCAGACCAGAAACAAATTAATCAACCACGTCCCATTGTCTTTTCCATATATGATAGTGATAAAAGTGGTTCACTGAGCCCAGATGAATATCATGTATTTGTAGAATACATTGAAAATCGTCGAAGAATGACGGGACGTCCAATGCGCCGTTATTTGCCATTACTGAATTTTGAAGGAATTGATACAAACAATGATGGCTCTATTAGTGAAGAAGAAATGATTGCTGCTTTAAACAAACATCTTCGTAAACACAGACGCTATCGCCAAAAAAGAGGGTACTGGTAATATTGTCAATTGCCATTCAATTAAAACTGCTGTTTTCAAAACACCATTGACTAGAACGAACGTTCGTTTTATACTACAAAAATGACTAAAACCAGAAAAAAAACTGATCTTCCTATTCTAGGAGTGCATGAGCGTGTTATCAATGCATCCTTACTCCTGTTTACCAAGCAGGGCTATTTCAAGACCTCAGTGCCTGACATAGTGAAAGCTTCAGGTTGTAGTACAGGATCAATTTATCATCATTTTAAAGATAAAGAAGGTATTGCCAGTGCTTTATATGAGAGCCTGGTCATGCGTATGAATCTGGCACTTGATGAAATAGAAACACAATTTCCAAGCTCAAAACAGCGCTGTCAAGCTGTAATTAAATTATTGTTCCATATCACAGAAACAGAGCCTGAGGTCATGGAATTTATTTTATATGCAAAACATAAAGAATTTTTGCCTGGAAACAATCCCATTTGTTCATCCAGACCCTTTCAGAAAATGCGCGAATTTGTCACCGCAGGAATAGCAGAAGGTGATCTTCAACCAATTGATGATTTGGTTGCATCTGCATCACTCTATGGCGGAGCCTTACGTCTGATTTTTTTGCGATTGGATGGCGTAATAGAACATTCATTAATGGATAAACTTGATGATGTCTGGAAATGTGCATGGCGGTCAGTAGCAGCTTAGGCTGTCTTTTTTTTATGACAACTTTAGAACGAATATTCGTTCCAAAATAGAGTTTAAAGTGGAGAAGTACAATGTTTATGATTGAATACAAAGATATCGGCTGGCGATATTGGTTAGTCACAGCGGTTTTGTTAACCTTTGGTGTTCTGGGTGAACCCATTGGTTTTATTCTGGCCATCAGTCTTACAGTGATACAACTTATTCACTTCATTATTAATGAGCGTACTATCACCAGCTTCCCTATACAGGTTCGTGTATGGTATCTCATGCTTCTTATCATTGCACTGCCCGAGCCAATGCAGCTGATATTTTGGATACCCTGTATCGGTACTTGGGCTCAGGTTATATTTGGCTATTGCACAATGGCTCGATTTGTCTCTCTTTTACCCTGGAACAGAGCTGAGTTATTTTCACTGAAATTATTGGTAAAAACATTCTTTTCCCGTCCAGTAAAAGGCAGTATTAAGCAAGATTTTTCTATTTCCGAAAAAATATAAAATTAAATCGATATATCATTTTTTTAACCACAGGATAATTATTATGAAAAACAAATTCAATCCGTCTCAATTTTTTGTCTTGATATTCTTTATTTTTTTATCATCAATGCAAGTCAAAGCAGAAAATATCAATGACTCAACCTCTTTAGCGGGTATTAGTCAGGCAAAAAGTGTTTTTTTAATTGATTTCACGAACCCCAAAAAAACAGCCTTCTATCTTGATATAATACGCGGCACCCACAAAGGACTGTTGCGCCAAAATGTGAAATCAGACATGGTACTGGTTTTCATTGGTAAAACAGTGCAATATCTGAGCACTGAACCTGATGATGAGTTGGCCATGGAATATGAGTCAGATTTAGCATCCATCCAACATTCGATAAAAGAATTTGCAAAACTGGGTGTAAGAATGGAAGTATGTGCAATTGCCACTAAGGTGTTTAATGTAAAGAATAATTCAATACCCACTGAAATGAACCTGGTTGGAGATGGTTTTATTTCACTGATAGGTTGGCAAACCCAAGGTTATAAACTGGTTCCAATTTTTTAAAATTCATAATCCTTTAACTAAACTAAAACTTACCAAGCATCATTTTGGCAACTTACAAATCCAAATTAGGTGGTTGATAAGTTTTAAGTAATTTAGAGATAATTTAATATTTTCAGTGAGTGTGTATGGAGTTTTTTAAAGAAGTTGAAGGTTCAAATTTAGATGTAAGAGATTTAATCAATTTATTATCCATTAAAAATCTTCCTACATTATGTCAGTCAATTCACTCAGTGATTTTAGATAAACAAAAAAGTGGAATTATTTATTGCCTCTGGGGAGAATTTGAAATTAATCGAGAGGAATTGAAATATGGTGTCCGCTTTACCTTGCCTAATTGCCCTAATGCACTTGCATGGTCAATAACAATAGATGCCGAACGTGCTAAAATCCTCATTCACTGCACTATAAACAAAACAACTCATGATATAGATTTCATTGAATCCATTGAAGAATTTATCAATGACTGGTCAAATGGGATACTAAAGTATTGAAAAATGATAGTTTATACCCAAATAATATTTCATGGCCTTTATAGCTCTCTCATCATTAGTGATAAACAAATGGTTTCTTCTGAGTTCCAATTTTCTTGATAATGGATATTGTGTTTATGAAAAAAATTTTTATATTTCTAGCATTATTTTTTAATGGAATATTAATTTCTAACCTTTGTTTAGCTGAAAGTGAAATATCTGTTCCAGTATCGCCTGAAATTGATATTTCGGTTGAGCGCTTTGCTTCATCTGGAGACTATCTGATATTGTGGTTAGCACCTGAGTATGGCTTACGTAAGAACCATCGCTTCATGGCTCGTCAATTAACTGAACAAAAAATTGAAATCTGGTTAAGTAATATTGTTGAGTCACTATATTTGCCTCAAAGTACAAACTCGCTTAAACAACTGGATGGAAAATATGTGGCCGCTCTTATTAACTATGCACATAAAACAACAGGAAAAAAAATAATAATCGCTGGAGATTCTTATGCGGCGTTAAATGTCTTAAATGGTGCGCATCAATGGCAACAGAAACATCAAAAATCACCCGCTCTCATTGGTGCAATACTCTTTACACCCTCAATATATGCTTTTATCCCCTCACTTGGCTTACCTCCTGAGTTTATGCCCATTGCTTCTGCAACCAATATTCCAATAATGATTTATCAGGCGCAAAAAAGTGGCAATCTCACTCAATTTAAACACCTGATTGAACAATTGCAGCAACATGATAATCCAGTATATTCTAAAATGGTTCCCAATGTCAGAAGCCTTTTTTATACTGAAGATCCAACAGAAGAGATGATAAATAATATTAAATTATTATCACCCAATATCAGAAAAATGATTGCTGTCTTGGAAAAATATGACATCCCTGACAAGCCCATCCCTATGAAACGAATCAAAATAAACAATAATGGCATTGATAATTCAATTAAAGCCTTTAAAGGAAATGATGCTCCAAATGCAATTAAGTTAGTGGATGCTTATGGGAATACTTTTAATAAAAATGATTTTAAAGGGCAAATTACAGTTGTTAATTTTTGGGCAACCTGGTGTCCGCCTTGTGTCCAGGAAATTCCTTCATTAAACCGTTTGAAGAGAGAAATGACAGGCCTGCCTTTTGAGCTTATTTCAATTAATTATGCAGAAGATAAAGAAACCATTTTAGATTTTATGGAAAAAGTAGATGTTGAGTTCCCCGTATTGCTTGATCACAATGGTAAATTTGCAAAAAAATGGCAAGTAATCACCTACCCTTCAACTTTCATCATTGATCCATCAGGAAAGATTAAATACGGTGTCAATGCTGCAATTGAATGGGATGATCCTGAGTTTATAAATAAAATTAAATCATTACTCTAAAGCCTGCACTCTCTTATCCTATAAGTTATTTCGTGAACGTTCCTAAGGTGCGACCTCATCTATCTGAATGGAATGCATATTGGCAGTACTGGTATATCTGAACACCACCCCGGCCAACAGACTAAAAAGGGCAAATCCAGCTACTAAAGGAAGGATATTGCCATCATATAAGCGTCCAATGAGTATGCCAATCGGCATAGCAATAAAGGTCGATAATGAGCCCACGACTGCAGCGCCGATACCTGCAATATGCCCTAAGGGTTCCATTGCCATAGCACTCAGGTTGCCAAAAAGTAGCCCGATGCAAAAAAAGGTGAGAAGCCCATAGAGAATAAAACTGTAAAGCGGAGGGAGTCCATCAAACAACACTGCGAAAATA
This sequence comes from Gammaproteobacteria bacterium, assembly GCA_016744395.1. Lineage (GTDB taxonomy): Bacteria > Pseudomonadota > Gammaproteobacteria > GRL18 > GRL18 > GRL18. The sequence continues at coordinate 11,584 of JADGEK010000077.1, forward strand.
AAGAAAAATAATGAGATAATAAAAATAGAGAGAATGGAATAAGCACTGATTTTACGCATGCCATATCGCATGACCAGCCATGCATTAAAAAATGAAGCCAGACCAATTGAGACCGCAAAAAGACCAAAATAAAGTGCAAAGAGATTACCTGTATTGTATGCATCTTGAAAGATCTGTTGTGCAGAACTCAAGTAACCGAGAAAAGCGCCAAAAATGATCCCTGATATGACTGTATAGCCAAATGCAGTGCGATTTAAACAAGTTTCCTTGATACCTTTGTAGATATGTCTTAAAGAAAAAGGAACGCGCTCACTTCTTGACAGTGTTTCTTCCTGGCGAATACTGAACCATAAAAACATGAACAGAGCAAAAATCAGAAAACTGACAAAGATGGCTTCCCAGTTCCATATGTATAAGATAGCTTCACCTATTGCAGGGGCAATGACAGGGACAAAAATAAACACACTCATGATAAAGGACATTACTCGTGCCATTTCACGACCTTCATAACGATCCCGGATAAGTGCCATACTGACAATACGAGGCCCTGCAGCGCCAAGTCCTTGTAAAAAACGACCAACGAGCATGGTGGTGAGATCAGTACTATAAAGAGAGAAAAAACAGCCTATAATATAAAAAACAAAGCCGATATAGATTGTATTTTTACGACCAATACTGTCAGAAAGTGGACCATAGATGATCTGACCAATAGCCATTCCCGCAAACAGTATAGAAATGATAAACTGATTATCATTTTGATCAATGATATTAAGTGCTTGTCCAATATCTCCCAAAGCAGGAAGAGTCGCATCAATAGCCAGAGCGGTCATGGCTGTCATCAGTCCCATCATAAAAACAAATTCGACAAAAGAAGTGCTATTCGTCCGAAGCGCCATCAATTAAACCTTTCTGAACTAAAGAAGTATGTGTAGTAGAATATGAATTTTTAACTGGTAATCACTTTTAAATAAAATAGATTCAGCTTAAATCCCAATTAATGAGTAATATGAATGCATCTGTTTGATAGAACAAAAACAAATGAACACAGAGTCTCTATAAAAACACTGATTTATACAATGGTTTTTATCTGTGTGAGTGTTTCAATAATCCTATTGCTATTTTTTCACCCATCTTTTTTAACTGAAGATGAATCAAAAATCGCTGCATTACTCCTGCTGATTATTGCTCTATGGGCCACGAGTATCATACCAGAACATATTACAGCTTTGCTGTTTTTTTTCAGTATGGTTATCTTTTCACTGGCACCTGCTGACGTTGTATTTTCTGGATTTACATCCGCCGTATACTGGCTAGTTTTTGCGGGTCTTATTATTGGAGTAGCAATCAATGAAACAGGTTTAGGGAAACGCTTTGCTGACCAGATAGTGATACACCTGGAAGGCAGTTATTATAAAATAATTGCAGGTGTGGTGCTCATTGGAGTCATTTTTAGTTTCTTAATGCCCTCTGCAATGGGCCGAGTTATCTTATTAATACCCATTGCTCAGGGCATTGCTGATCATTTTGGTTTTTCTGCAGGTTCTAATGGTCGAACCGCGATTATACTCGGCGCAATTTTTGGTACATTTATTCCTGCATTTTCAATCCTCCCGGCAAATGTTGCCAATATGATTCTTGCTGGCCTTGCTGAGAATCAATTCGACTTCACTTTTTTATATGGGCAATATTTATTACTGCATTTTCCCGTATTAGGCATGCTCAAAGCCGTGACAATCATTCTATTATTGATTTGGCTTTATCCAGATGTTCCCTCAGAAAAACAATATCGAGAATTATCTGTCAGCACAAGGATAACGAAAGAGGAATCAATACTACTCGTACTGATTGTACTGCTCTTACTCCTTTGGGGCAGTGATTTTATTCATCATATTTCACCCGCCTGGATTGCATTGGGTGGTGCAATATTTTTGTTATTTCCTGGGATTAGCATTGTAAGTCCCAAAGCATTTCATGAGAAAATTAATTTTTCATCCTTATTATTTGTGGCTGGTATTATAGGCTTTGGTGGTGTCATCAGTTCTTCTGGCATTGGTGATATTATGGCACAAAAGTTTTTAGCGATATTACCTATGGAACAAGGTGAAAATTTTGTCAACTTTATGCTGCTGAATTTTATGGCCACAATAACTGGTTTTATGACTACATTACCAGGAGTGCCAGCGGTATTAACGCCCTTATCAGCACAACTATCACAAGCAACGGGCTTGCCAATAGAAAGTATCGTGATGACTCAGGTCATTGGTTTTTCTACCGTTATGTTCCCCTATCAGGCACCTCCAATACTTGTGGGCCTAAAAATGGCAGGAGAGAATATCTCAGACGCAATAAAATTTTGTTTTTGGTTAACCCTTGTGAGCCTGTTTATTTTAATGCCCTTCAATTTTCTCTGGTGGCAGCTGATGGATATGTTCTAGCCATAGAGGCTTCTTCCCTACCACACTCGTACTTTTATCAATAGCCTATATCGTTAAAACTACTAGATTTACCATCAACGCTCTGCCATGGCCAGTTTGACACCTAATGCTGCAAAAATCACAGCAAATGTTCGTTGAGTGTTTTTGATAATTTGAGGTGAGCTGATCACATAAACTCTTACTCCATTAGCAAATAAGCCATAAAGTATAAAAACAAATAATGTCATACCCATAAAAATACTACTGAGTATGAGCATATCAACAATAGGTGCTTCCGTCTGAGAGGGCAAAAATTGTGGTAAAAACGCCAGAAAAAATAGTGATAATTTAGGGTTGAGAATATTGATTAGAAACCCTTTTATACTAATAGAATACGCATTTCGTACACTTTTTTTATCTTCTAACTGCAAGGTGCCTGTTTCTTGCCACATAGACCAGGCCAGATAAAGTAGATAGGCAACGCCAATGAATTTTATCAACTGAAACATAATAGCACTCATATGGAGAATGGTTGCCAAACCTAAAACGCTAGCGCATAAATGTGGAATAATTCCAGCAGTACACCCCAATGCGGCAAAGATACTTGCTCGCCAGCCTTGAAACAGTCCTGTTGATATTGTGTAAATAACACCCGTGCCAGGAATTAAAACAACGATTAAAGATGTGATAAGAAATTCAGTACTAAACATTAATTTTCACCTTTTTTATACTCAAAAACATGACTCAACAACATCATAGGTACACACTATAACTTAAGTTCAGAATTCATATGGTTTTATTTAATACCCGCCAAACGTAGATTGTCAATAATATTCTGTTGCTTCTTTTTATCTTTGATAGGAAACATTCGGGCAATATCATCCAATGTAAAGTCAGGTGCGATAATGTCAAGTTGCTCAGATGCCCATTCGGCTTCTTCATTCATACCTAAGCGGCTCAGGGTCGCTATTAACATCACATGTGATGTGAGTAAACTGTAGTTTTTTTCCATAGCATCCTGTAATGATGAGAGGGCTTTTTCATTTTCTCCCAAAAAATAATAGGCCTGACCCAAAGCCGATGCATAGGGTGCAGGATAATAGGGATTGAGATGCATCACGTTGCGCAATATCTCCACTCCTTTAGTCTCATTATCACTATAAATATAACTTTCAGCCAAAGTGGCATGCCCATCGGTATAATTTGGATTCAGAACCAGTGATTGATTGGCCGATTCAATCGCCAGAATATATTGATGTTGATTGACTCTTGCATAAGCTAATGCCCAATGTGACTGTGGTAGTTCTTTATCAATACTAATGGCTTTTTCTGCCTTCACTACAGCGATGGCAAGAGAATTTTCATTATCAGAATCCCAGTGGTAACGGTAGGCATCAGCATAGGTCAATGATTGCGCACCATAAGCTCGTGCAAATGCAGGATCAGTCTCAATGGCTTTCTGGAAATACTGTCTGGCCATCAAATTTGCTGTTTTGGTATGTTGAACATAAAGTGACTGCCCCTTCAGGAAAAAATCATAGGCTTCAATACTGCGGGTAAATTTTTGTGAAACTCGTCTTTTTTCTTCTTCTGTTAATCTGATGGATAAGGTCGATACAATTTGGGCGGTAATAGCATCCTGTACTTTGAATATTTCAGTAATTTCACGGTCATAGCTTTCTGCCCATAACTGGTGATGTGTCGTATTATCAATCAAACGCACATTGACACGTAAAGTATTTTTAGCACGCTGCACACTCCCTAACAAACTATAACGAGTGTCCTGTATATTCCGCGTAGGATTGTTTTGAGGTTGATCTCTGGGTGTTGCAATAACTTGTAAGCCCGACACCTTAGACAGTGCCGTACGAATGTCGGCAGTAATACCATTACTAAAATAGGCCTGATTAGCAATATGACTCAGATTTTCAAATTGGAACACTGCAATTGAAGGTGATTTGCCCAGAGGAACTGGAGAATCATTTGTTTTTTTGTTTAAGGAATACAGCACAACACTAAAAATCAGTAATACAAAAGCAAACAAGATACTTTTTTTCTTAATGAACCAATCCGCGTGGTCTTTATTTTTTTCAGGATGAGTCTTGCTGGCTTTGTCCCAATGAACGGGAGCTATCAAGCGATAGCCTTTTTTTGTCACCGTCTCAATATATTGAGGCTGACGAGAATTATCCCCCAGTGCTTTTCTCAACCTTGTCAGGCAAGTCGTTAGTGCATCATAACCCGTGACTTGATCCGCCCAAACCGCAGTCTCTAATTGTTCGCGGCTCATGACATCGCCTTGATGCCTGGCTAAAAATACCAGTAAAGCCATGACTTTACTTTCCAGTTTAGTCTGTTGCTCTTTGGAAGTTATCTGGTTTCCATCAACATCCACATACCAGTTTGAGACATAAAAGTTCATATTAAATCAATTTTTCCATATGTTAACCTCTAAGACAAAAACAACTATCTTATTGTTATATAATGACTTATGATTTCGTCATATACTGGTTAGAGTTCAGACATAACTTTATAGTTATTATCAGTTATAAATTGTACTTGATTTAGACATCATGTACAGAATGTCATAAAGCATTTATTTTAACAGGAAAAACAGGAAAAATAAGATGAAATTTATAGCAATGTTAACTCTAATATTAGCTTCCAGTATGATACAAGCAGATGAGGGATTAATGATCAAGACTAAAAACTTATCACTATCAACGGCAACAACAATTGCACAAGCTGCCATTGTTGCCTGTACAAAAAAAGGGATTCAAATTGGTGTCACCGTTGTTGACAGACAGGGTATTGTTCAAGTGACTTTACGTGACTCGATAGCCGCACAAATTACAGTCCCTATCAGTAAGGGAAAGGCGTATACCGCCGTTAATTTTAATGCAGCCACTTCAGCACTTGGCGATCGAGCAAATGGCCCAGTGGGTCGTGTGCCAGGAATCATAATGTCTGCTGGGGGATTACCAATTCAAGTAGGAGGCTCATTAGTAGGTGGTGTCGGTGTGAGTGGCGCACCATCAGGAGAAACTGATGAAGCTTGTGCTCAGGCTGGGATTGACGCTGTCATTGACGATCTTGAAATGTCTATGTAGAAAATTGGCGTTCCAATTATCGGGGCAGACCACCCTGCCCTGATATCTATGATTTATTCTTAAGCCTCATGGTGATATTCAAATATCGAAGAAACTACTCTTCCACGTGTTCTCTTCTAGCCTTAATAGCCGTTTGAAATGCATCTTTAAATGGTGTCATTAATGCTGCAGTTGTCACACCAACCATTAAAACACCATTAATTGCTTCCAGAGCCCCGAGTAATCGATGCGCTTTTGACATCACAATATCCCCATAACCTAACGAACCGAAATTCACCGCTGAATGATAAAAAGCATCCGCAAAAAGGTCAAACTCATCCAACATCATAAACAAGACTGCCCAAACAGCAATTTGTCCCAGATTGCCAAAGACTAAAAGAAGCATCACAGCACTGATAACACCCAGATAGGGCAAAATTGAAGTTTGATTCGCTTTAAATCGATGCTTAAAATAATAGTGAAGAGCATAAATTAAAAGTACCAACTGTACCATTAAGCACACCACCATAACGGAAAAACCAATTAAAATATTGACAAGCATGAATATGATGTTCCTATACTTATTAAAACGTTTTAGTTTGTAAGAATGAATTTAAGCACTTGAGTTTATGGACTTCGAATTGCCATGCCTGGATTTTAAATACTCTAAAAAATACACTGCGAGCAAGGCATAAAGAGTAACGAGTGTTAATAAGGCCAGCCGACTAAAAAAAGCTGCATAGACATCTTTACCATTTGCACTATCCTCAACCGCAGGTCCAAGCATAATCAACATCGTTATCGCAGTATTAATCCAAAAGGAAGCAGGAAATCGAGTTGGAAGCAGTTGATAAATTTTACAGGAAAAATAAAGGCAAAAAAGCAGCATCCATAAAAAAAACATCCATAAGTTGGTCCAAAGTCCTAAAGCAAACCAAAAGACAACAGCAAACAAACCACCCAAAAAGGTTGAACCGACTAATTCAATGCCTGCACTTTTCGCATCCATTGATGAAGCTTGCTGACTCAGCATGACCGATTTCATTGCAGTGGGCATATAAGCAAGAGGATTACTTAATAAGATTAAGAAGACTGGAAAAACAATAAGAGTGCTCCGAATAGCAATCCAGTTAGATTGAACCGCTCCTTTTGTATCATTAGGGGTATCATCTTTCTCCTCTAGTGATTGACTCGGATTGGATGTTTCAGGTTTGGGCGGATCTTCTGGAAAAAATAAATAGACAAAAGCCTGACTTAAAGTGGCAATTATAATCCCCAGAACCAAAGCTTGAATGATCATTGCAGAAAGACTGTAACTGACCGTCCCTGCGGCAGAAATCATTGTAATGCCCATTGCCAGAAAAGTGCCTGGTAAATTTTTATTGAGATTGACCGTCAGATAAGAACTGAAATATAAACCTACAAGAACCAGTAATAAAGCCGTTAACTGAAAATATAATAATAGAGGAATCAGCATCACACCCATTCCCAAAGTTATTATAACCAATATAACTAAGCCCAACATCTTCTTAGCTCCCAGTGGTGGGCCTGGCATAGCAGTAAGAAACAAAGCAAATATAGGCGCAATAAAGGGCAATGGGACGGATATAGCATAAGCAACGGCTAAAGCCACAGCAGGTGTTAAGCTTAAGCGAAAGGTGCGTCTTGCCTGAATGTGCATTTAAGCAGACACCTTTATAAATAACCGTTTGCTTTCGCTTCCCCCTTTTTTTAAGGGAGAAACCAAGCACTGAAGACATTGCAGGCGATTAATAGGCATATGAAAAGTAACTCATTACTCGAATATAGAATTTAGCTAAACCATTTAAAAAACCACGACCTTCAGTAAAGCCAATTACTTCTGCCTGTCCACCGATGCGAATAAACTTTCTGAGTGATTCATTTTGTCTAATATCGAATGAAATAATGACGGGAAAACGCTGTGATTGACGAAGCCAATCACGATTATTCTCAATCGTTGGCAGAGTACCCGCAGGTGGTTTTTGCCCTACAGCAACCCCTAAGCCGATACTACGCACCTCACCCACAAAAACCTCACCAGGTATTGAATCAATGACCAATTCTACCTGAGTGCCTTTTTCCATATGGCCCAGATTATTTTCAGTAAATTGTGCTTCAATCCAAATGTCATGCATGGAGATAAAAGTCATTAGCGGGCTTCCAGCATTAGCAAACTGACCCACATCAATACTCAAATCTGTAATGATGCCTGCCGATGAAGCATAAGTAATGGTATGTTTCAGATCGAGCTCTGCTTTATTCACTGCACTGGTTGCACTTTTTAACTTAGCATTGTTCTCCCCTTCACCCCCTTTTTGTTCAATCGCACGTACTACTTCAGCCTCAGCACCTGCCACTTTTGCGACAGCTTGTGCATAAGATGATTGTGATGATTCCAGACGTCGTACTGAAATCGCACCAGGATCTTTTTTGTACAAACCCTCAAGTCGATTCACATCTTGCTGTGCTTTTTTTTCATTCGCTCTGGCCGCTTCCAGATTAGACTGTGCAGATTCAACACCTGCAGTACCCGCTGCAATTTGACGTTTCACATCCTCCAGGTCTGAACGAGCTTTATTCAAGGCAATCTCATATTGCGATGAATCCACTGCAAACAGTTTCTGGCCTGCTTCAATGATTTGATTATTTTTTACCCAAACTTCTCTGACAACTCCAGCTACTTCAGAGCTGATACCAACAACATAACCATCAATACGAGCTTGTTGAGTATAAGGTGTGTATCGATCACTAACAAGATACCAAAGCAGACTGAGAATAATCATCGATAAAATAAAAATCGTGCCCATTTTAACAGATTTTTTAGCCGTATTATCTTCGACTAAAGAGTCGACAGAAGAGCCTTCTAACGGCTTTCCATCTGAGACTTTAGTTTCTGCGGCACTTTCAGTTTTCTTAGCTTGTTCTTTATTGCTCATTCTGTGACGCCTCTGATGTGCTTGTCGATGGCTCATTGGGTTGATAAACAG
>JADGEK010000009.1:0-65616 GCA_016744395.1 Gammaproteobacteria bacterium
CTATTACCTTTAGAGGCAGACTTTTCTGAGCATCTATTTCATAAACATCCCGTTAACGAATTGTGCTTTTGTACAGATTTAGTAAAGTCTAACCACCAGGCTTTTTCATAAAGACCAGTTTATTAAATTTAGGTTTAACTCCCCCGATCCCCTCGGTTATTTCGTGAACCTATGAGAACATAATAAAAAACACAAAAATAGAAGGGTTAACCCTAGATTTTAGTAAAAATACGAAAAATAAGGATATTTATCAGTATATTATGAATCATTAATTAACTTTTCATTGACTGTATCAGGGATAAAACAATTTAATAGTGTCTAAAATACATATATTAATGAGTAAAAATGTTCTTTTACTCATTATTTTATAAGTACATGAAAATGAGGAGAGCTGACAAAATTAATAAAATAATCTCAAATGATAATAGCAAGCGGTTCACTCTTCTTACTGAAGACAGTTCAGTAATTGCCCTTCAACTTCATTCCAGTCATGATAATCCTCTTCAATTATTTCAACTCGGCTGTCATTACTCTTTTCATAATCTTGCTTTGCATACTGATCATCTGAACGATTCAAGAGAATCCAACCCTCATTAGTGCGAAAAATTCCTTTTACTCTGGTAAACACATCACTTTTCACAAATTTTTCAAGTCTTGCTTCATCAAAGATAATAGAGGGATCAAAAATCCAGCCACAACCATAATAGCCTTGACCATTATTTTCATATTTTTGCCACTGAAAATTTTCTTCTATTTTATCCACAGGGCTTTTTTCATGATGATTATGGGCATCATCATGCGACTCATGCTTATTCTTTTTTATACTATGGGCATCAGGAAACACAACACAACGTTGCGAATTACGTTTAATATCAAGCAAATCTGCAGAAAACTGGCCAAATTTAATGCTGGCAACATGATCTTTGGCAATATCAAAGGATTCACTGAATTTAAAAAAATCACCCAGATCCTCTTTAGAGGTTTGATCGGATTTGCTGGCAAGCATAACATCCGCTATATTAAGTTGATCGATAAAAGTTTCATTCGAAAGATATTTTTCTTCTTTGAGTTTATGAGCATCAACTAAACAGATGGTCGCTTTTATGTCTAAAACCGTTTGATAAAACTCACCGAGTAAGGTGTCTAAAACCTTTTTAGGATGACCCACTCCTGTTGGTTCTATCAGTATTCGTTCAGGTTTTGCTTTTTTAATTAATAGATTCAATGCAATTTGCAAAGGCAGGCCTGCTGCACAGCAAATACACCCCCCTGGTACTTCTTTTATAAAGACTCCTTTTTCTTGACCACTTTGCTCTAGCATCGCTCCATCAATACCAACGTCACCAAATTCATTCACTAAGACTGCCCAATTGGAATTTTTAGGCCTGCTGTTCAACAAATGCAAAATAGCAGTGGTTTTACCACTGCCTAAAAAACCTGTAATTAAATTGGTTGGAATGGCCTGAATTTTTTGTGTCATTTAAGGTGAACCTGTCAATAGAATAAAATAAATAACTGAGTAGAATAAGCAACTATTGATGTAATGGCAATTGATATTCTGTGTAGTGATAATCTGAAAGTTTGTCATGAAAATTATTCTCCAGCTGGCTTGTATCACCCGCTGCAATAAAATATGCAGGACCACAGAGATATTTATTAGCAACAGTCAGCAACTGCTGACTGCTGATATTGGGTATTTGATTTTTAAACTCATCTAAATAATCATCACTCAAAGAATTTTCCAATTGTTGTATTTTATTGGTTACCATTTGTGAGTTAGTTTGCAGCTTAAAAAGAATTGCTCTTCTCAGTTGCTGCTTAATTTGAATCAATTCACTCTTTGTAATTTCATTTTTACAGAGATAATTGAGATGATTACTAATGCCTCTTATAGCGGGCACTAACTTGTCGTGGGCAATAGACGTTTGAATTAAAAAAGGGCTGGAATAAAGACCCGCAGTTTGTTGTGCTGAAATATAATAAGCCAAACCCTGCTTTTCACGCAAATCATTAAAAAGCCTCGAACTGGGCCCACCACCAAGTAATGTGGCAATCATTTTTAGACTGATCCAGTCTGAAGACGTTCGTGGCACAGTGACAACACCATACAATAGATCAATTTGTTGTGACCCCTTACGCTCAATAAAATTTAATACAGGCTCTTTATGCTTACTTTTCAGCTCAGCATTTTGAGTCAATACCAGTGAATTCACTGCTATATTATATTGACTGTCTGTTTTCTGGTTGTATGGCGGTGCATCCCAATCAGCAAAGTAATGTTGAATTTGTTGGTTTACAGCACTTAACTCTATATCACCAGAAATAATGATCGTACTCCGATTAGCCCTGTATTTTCTTTCATAAAAATCAATTAAATCATCTCTAGTCACCCTTTTAATTTCTTTACTATTAGGTTGATGGGAATAATATAAGTGATTAACAGGGTAATTTTTTTGATAAAACAGCAATTTAGTTAAGTACGACCCAGATGATTCAGATAGTTTATTTTCGAGTAGCTGTTGTTCAATGACTTTTATCGTTGTCTGATCATCGGGCATCGTATGAGCTAATTGTTGTGATAGTAAATCTAAGGCAAAACCAATATCTTGAGGCAAAATTTGAGTTGAAATAACAGAAAATCGTGCAGTTTGTTTATAAATGATGGGCCTGCCTAACCAGGCCATTCTTTTTTGCAGTTCTTTTTTAGAGTATTTTTTCGTCCCTTGTTTCAAAAATTTTAAGGCCAAAGGTGACAATCGTTCATCTATTGCTTTCAATTGATGTTTTCCAGACTCGACAATTATAGCAACACTGACTTCGGGTATATCATGACGTTGCTGAATGTATATTTCTAAACCATTTTTTAGAGTCATTTTATTAAAATGCTTGATTTGCTTAAAGGTCGCTTGGTACCCATCTTCAATATCAGTCACTGATGAGGGTAAAAAATCAAGTTTCCTCTTTATAGTGACATCATAGGCAGACATTCCCTGAGTTTGAGCATTTGATTCCTTCTTCCCCTTCTGAATTTGGTTAAAAAAACTGCATCCACTAAGAAAATAAGTGTATAATATTGCTAACGAAATGGGGTAAAGCTTTGATGCAAATTTACTTAACATACGATTTCACCTCAATTCAACCCTTGATTAAACTCTCGATTTTGCTCTGCTTTAAAAGTATTGCAGCTCAATTCTCTTACTCACACTTTGAGGCAAGATTTCCATTAACCATTTAACAAAACGCATTCCTGGTCCTGGCACAATTTCTAAAGCTAGCCAGTCATCTGTAAAATATTGACGTGCGACCTGTTGTATTTTAGAGTTATCCACATCCTGATATGCCCTTAAATCAGCAATCATTTGCATTGGGTTATTAAAAAATAAAACACCATCACCAATCAATTGTGTCATTTCTCTATTATTTGACATTTTTTGTAAAATAATAAGCTGTCTGTGTTTTTTTGCGCTGCATAATTCTTCTTGTGAAACCCCCTTCCTATGAATTTGCTCAATTTCATTTTTCACAACAGCTTGAATCTGAGAAAAATTGGCGTAGCTATGGGGCACCATTCCCATTGCAGTAATGCCTGCTTGCTCAAATGTCAGGGGAAAACCAATGGTTTCAAAAACCAATTCTTGTTCTTCTTTTAACTGCCGTTTTATTCTCGACGCATCATGATTGAGCAAAATATCCGCAAGCAGCTCTACAGCAAAATAATCTGAATTATGTTTCCCAGGTGTATGCCAACCAAGCGCGTATAATGGAAAGGGTGCTAATGGATCAAAGTGACTTTCTGATTTTCCAGATAAAGAGGAGCTGCTAGTTTTAGTCTCATGTTCAGGTATATGCACTGCCCTTCCTGTAGAATTAACATTAATAATAGACTTCATACTATTGTTACTAAAGTTAAAATAGGATTGTATTTTATTAATTGAAGATTCTACATCAACATCGCCAACTAAAACTAATACAGCATTATCGGGTTGATAATAACGGTCAAAAAAATTCTGTACCCGCTGTACTGTTGCCTTATTCAATTCTTTTTCAGTACCAATGATTAAATGGTCATAATCTGTTCCCTGCCATGCAGAAACCATGAATTCACTGGCTGTTTTGAAATAAGGCACGTTATCAATTCGTAATAACTTTTCTTCCAATACTGCCTGACGTTGATTTTCAAGATTCGTTTCATTAATCATTAGGCTTTGAAGTCTTTCTGCTTCTAACCACAAGACCCGGTCAAGAAAAATGCTAGCAGCTTCAGTCCAATAATCAGTTTTATCATAGTCAGTTGAAGCATTAAGCTGCCCACCAATCGCTCTTATTGCCTCAAAATGTCCACCATCTGGTACATTTTTTGAGCCTTTAAACATCATATGTTCAAAAAGATGGGCATAGCCACCTTCTCCTGGCTGCTCATCCCCAGCACCAACATTAAAAACGAGCCGCAAAGTAAAAATTGGCAATTGGTGATTTTCCAGGATGTAAACTTTAAGCCCATTTTCCAATTGTCGGAAGTGTATTTGAGAAGAACTAACGGCATTGAGCTGCTTCTCTGTTAATAACTGACAAGAGTAGTCCAGAATGCCTCCCTCTTTATCAGAAGTATAACTATTAACAATACAGGAATAAGTAGCCCCAAAGAGAATGAGAAACAAACGTAAATGATTGTTTATGTTCATTAGTAATCTCCAATGGTTTGGGATATTGGCAACATTATTTCGTTAGGTCTGGAAATTCATAGTTACAAATTAGGGACAGGCTGACTCATTGAAATCATAATTAAAGTATTATTGATATTTCAATTAATTAGGTGTAATAGCCAATTCCATTTCTATACTTAATTATAAATCATCGAGCTTAAGATGATTTTTTACATTTCTATCTTAGAATAAAGTTTAAATAAGTAGGCCAAAAACTTGATTTATTGTGATAATTACATATTTTTAGGTATAATGTCGTAAAAATGAAATCAAATTTACACCAGTTTACACCATATCTATAAAAACACCGCCAAATAAGGTTATATTTTTCTATTATGTACAAGAAATCAGTATATTACATTTTTTTCTTTTTAATGATGCCCTCCCTGAGTTACGCGCTAGGTTTAGGGAATATCACTGTTTTTTCTAAGTTAAATGAACCTTTAAAACTTCAGATTGAACTCATTAATTCAAAATCAACTCAACTTGATAGTATCATTGTCAAAAATGCCAGCCGGGATATTTATAGACGCTCCAATTTACCTCGACCTGAAGCATTTAACAAAGTCCATTTTAAAATAAAAAAAATCAATAATGGTTCCTTAATCGTTGAGTTAACCAGCAAGCGACCTGTCAGAGAACCATTTATTACCTTCATCGCTGTGCTTAAATGGAAAAGTGGCCATATTAATCGAGAATATACTTTCTTACTGGACCCGCCTGAATTTATTCAAAAACAAATTTATAAAAGTAAAACAAAAAAAGTCAGCTCAAATAAGAAGGCTTCCAATCAAAAAACATCTTCTCAGCGTGCACCTCGAAAAGTAACACACCGTAAAATTGACTACAGTACGACAATAGCTAATCATGTTGATGGTGACACTTATACTGTTAAACGCGCTGATACTCTTTGGAACATTGCCAAAAAACTTAAGCCTGCTAATGTCAGTACCTATCAAACAATGCAAGCTCTGTTTGCCTTAAACCCACAAGCTTTCATCAATGATAATATTAATTTATTAAAGCAGGGACAAACATTAGATATTCCAACACAGAATGAAATATTACAAATAAACGGTAAAGCACCACTTCCCAAAACATCGACTCAAACCAATACAAAAAAAGCAGCTTCAAACTCGTTAAGCAAACAAGCTAAGAGCAGCCATGCGAAGACAGCTACCAAGAAAAACATTCAGCAAAAAACTCAAATTAAAACGAATAAGGCCCAAATTGATAACACCAATGAAGGCCAGGCTGAACTGAGAATTATTCCCCCCAATGAAGTTTTATTAAATACGCCCGTCACCAGCAATGAAGATCTTATGATCATCAATAAAGCCTTGCAAAACTCAATTACAACAATTAAAAGCTTGAGTAATGAAAATGAAATATTAAGCGACAAAATAAAGAGTTTAACTGAGCAACTGAATAAACTAGATGGCCACAATCGTGGCCTTAATGATAAAATTGAAGAAATAAACTCACAACTAAACAATCAATCAATCACACAAGAAGGTGCTTCCAATGTTTCAGCTAGAGAGACGACAAACTTGGCAAGCTCAAATGCACCTGACAATGACTCGACTAAAGCCATTGACAACAATACTTTAAAGGTTGAATCTGATCTTGCCAATAACATTAAAACCCGCTCATTTATTCGTGAACTCTTAACAAGTCCTGTTATTACCATTGCTTTGGCAATCTTTACCATAATCATTCTAATAGCAATTCTGTTTACCATTCGAAATCAAAATGAAAAGAGAAAACAACGGAAGCAAGATACTCACAAAACTTTCCCAGATAGCATTAAAGAGAAAGATCCACTGACTCAAACTCAAGTCATAGCTAAAACCTATGGTGAAGATTCACAAAACAAAGTAAGTGCTTCAGCAACCTCACTGCAAGGTACTGATATCAGTGATGATAATGATGAAAAAGATGAAGAAGACATGGACTTTTTCGAATATTTTGAGAAAAAAATAAATGCACCTGACTCGGTAATGCTTTCTCCCAAAAAGACCACTCAAAAATTAACACCCGAGACAGAAAACACATCTGAAATCAGTTTTAATTTGGATATAAGCCCAGATGAAATAGAGGCCTATGAAAAAAGCATTTCTGAGCCTGAGAAAAAATCAGTTAGCACAACCCTAAGTGAAATTGACACCTATCTTGCCTATGGAAACTATGCCGAAGCAGAGAAACGACTCATAGATGAAATCAAACGTACACCCAATGATAAAAACTTACACCTAAAACTATTTGAATGTTATACCTATTCAAATAATCGTTATGAATTTATCCAACATGCAGAAAATAATATTAAGTTACTTAATATTGATATGGTACTCCGCCATCGCGTTGAAAATATCTTTCAACAGACCTGGAATGAAGCATTGGATATTAATAGTTTTAATTAACACTTGTATTAAAGAACAGATATAAATTTATTCTGCACCTTTTAGTTTACGATACAACGTTCTTTCGCTAACGCCAAGTTTTTTAGCCAGAACCACATTATCATATTTAAAATTTTGTTTTAGCCAGTGTAAATATTCATTTTCATGCTGTTCAAGTGTTACTATTTTGTCAAATTCATTACTGGCACTCTCATAATCAATCTGTTGTTGATGAGTGGTCTGATTCTTCTCATTATGAAGTAAATCGTCAGGCAAATGCTCAAGTTCAATGACCTCAGAGTCTGTCATGACACGTCCCAATTCAAGAATATTTCTTAATTGTCTAATATTGCCTGGAAAAGAATACTGTTTAAAAAATTCTAATACGGTATTAGAAACTCGCATTTTTTTTTGACCCGTAATGCGTTCCAAGATAGTATCAACCAGTAATGGAATATCTTCCCTCCGATCTCTTAACCGTGGAAGTCGAATTGGAAAAGTGCTGATTCGATAAAAAAGATCTTCTCTGAACTCACCCAACTTTACCATTTCTATTAAGTTTCTATGAGTTGCACAAATCAAGCGAAAATCCGCATTGAGTTGTTCAACACCACCCACACGACGAAATGTTCGTGTTTCAATCAAACGAAGCAGCTTAACTTGTAGACTCATAGGCACATCTCCTATTTCATCAAGAAACAAGGTTCCTCCTTCTGCTTCTTCCACTAAGCCTTTCTTTTTATTCACAGCACCTGTAAATGAACCCTTTTCATGGCCAAACAATTCACTTTCAAAGAGAGATTCAGAAAGGCCTGAACACTCAACAGTGACACATGCCATAGAATGTCGTAAACTGGCCTGATGAACAGCGTGGGCTACAAGCTCTTTACCACTACCTGAATCCCCTTGCAGTAAAACAGAAATATCATATTCCGCAACACGATTAATCAAACTTAATAATTTATTAAAAGCAGGTGACTTTCCAACCATACCTTTTAGAACTGATTTTGGACTGGCATGTTTAATGGTTTTCATTACTTCGAGGAAATAGAGTTGATTATCTTTACCCCTGATAGGGAACAAAGACACATCAACATGCTCTTCACCGTAGCGTGTATGATGAACATGTAAAACCCTCTGGTTAGTTTGGGTCGACTTGGCTAATTGAAGTGGACATGACTCCCCTTCCTGGTCACAACTACGAGAATACTTATGTGAAATTTCATAACAATGATGCCTCCTGGATAACTCAGCCTTACCATCAATAATCTTTATCACTGAATCATCGGTAACGTAACCATCCAGTGTTTCTGAATGATGGCCATGCGCTTCTAGATTATACAATTCCAGGTAGGCCATGTTTGCTCTGATAATGACATAATCATCAGAAACTAACACTGCAGGATCTTCATAAGATTCAACAATGTCTTGCAAATTTAAGACAGGCATCGTTTTCATAAAAAAATAGTCACCAATTAAGTAAGTGGAAATGCATATTTATACAGCTTATTTAAATGGCTGTTCCTAAACTTAGATCACGTTAATGAAGGAAATGCCATATAAGAGCAGGTAATATTTAATAGATCGAGGTACCAGCAAACACCTGCATAAGAATAAAATAATATATAAATATAACACAATCGATATTAACGATAACCTAAGCCATAATAAAAGGCTATCATTGAATCAATTTACACTAAATCATAAGTAGGAATCACTTTTTTACTATAAAACACTTTACTTTTATAAAAAAAAAGTTATTATTAAGAAAAAATAATAAAGCTATAACTCAGACCTATCATTAAGTGTACAAGTATGTGTAAAACTCTTTAATTTGCAGATTTTTTTATAGATTTGACTCTATAAATACCAATAATAAAATTTATAAATCTGACTTTTAAATCATTAACAAAACTCATTCTTGTAGCGTAACAACTTCAGCCATGACTGACTTGACCTATTTGTGCCAGCCAGATACAAAGCAGAGTTGCACACTTATTAAGCATAATAAGTCATAAAATAATTCCTTCCAAACATTTGTTACATATTTCTTTCGTTTTGAAATTAATGTGCTATTTTAATTACTATTATTAAAAGAATTAAATTCAATTTCTTATTTAAATTATCAGGAGATAATATTCTATGGCTCACGTCGTTATTATTGGTGCTGGAACTGGGGGAATGCCTTGCGCATATGAAATGCGTGACGCATTGGGTAAAGAGCACCTTGTCACAATGGTTAGTGAAAATGAAACATTTGATTTTACCCCATCAAATCCCTGGGTTGCTGTTGGCTGGCGTCAAAGAAAAGACATTAGCTTTGAGTCAAAACCCTATCTTGAAAAACGTGGAATCAATTTTATTGCACATCGCGTTGACAAAATTGACCCTGCGAATAATGAACTGACGCTCAATAATAATGAAAAAATAAGCTATGATTATTTGGTCATTGCAACTGGCCCCCGACTTGCTTTCGAAGAAGTTGAAGGCTCAGGCCCTGACGCAAATTCGCAATCAATTTGCTCTTTACCACATGCAGAAACTGCCTATGAAGATTTTGAAGCATTAGCCGCCGATCCAGGCCCTGCCATTGTCGGTGCAATGCCATTTGCCAGTTGTTTTGGCCCCGCTTATGAGTATGCATTTATTCTCAACAGAGAACTACAAAAACGTAAAATTCGTGACAAAATCCCTCTGACATTAGTGACTTCTGAACCTTATATTGGTCATTTAGGCTTGGGTGGTGTGGGGGATTCTCAGGGCATGCTTGAATCTGAATTGCGTCAGCATTCCATCAAATGGATCTGCAATGCTAAGACCACTAAAATTGAAGCGGGCAAAATGTTCGTCGATGAACTCAATGACGATGGCAGCCTAAAAATGCAACATGAACTCCCTTTCAAACACGGTATGATGTTACCTGCTTTTAAAGGTGTTAACGCAGTTGCTGAAGTTGAAGGCTTATGCAACCCTCGTGGTTTTGTGATCGTTGACAAACAACAGCGCAGTCCCAAATATAACAATATATTTTCTGCAGGCGTATGCATTGCCATTCCACCAGTTGAAGCAACGCCTGTTCCAACAGGCGCACCTAAAACAGGTTATATGATTGAGTCAATGGTCACAGCTATTGTTCATAATATTGCTGATGAATTATCTGATGTTGAACCATCAACTGAAGGTACCTGGAATGCAATTTGTCTTGCCGATATGGGTAATACAGGTGCTGCGTTTGTTGCAATTCCACAAATTCCACCAAGAAATCTGGCCTGGTTCAAAAAAGGAAAATGGGTACATTTAGCGAAGATTGGCTTTGAAAAATACTTTATTCGTAAAATGAAGTCTGGTTCAAGTGAACCTATCTATGAAAAGTATTTATTGAAAGCTCTGGGTATTAATCGTCTGAAATAATGAGTTTCTACAAACTCAATAGTGCACATCGAGTACCAGAATGATTGATTGGTTGTTGAGCGATTTGACGAAGTCCGAGCACAGCAGTCAATCACTCATTTTGATACGGGTTTTAAGTGACTCATGTTAAATAAAGAGTGATCACCGTTTTGAAATAGCTCTCCAGGATAAAAAATATCAATCACTGATTCGATACACTTCTATCACATTTGACAATTGTGTGATTCGGTTCAAAGCACGACTCAATTGTGCAATGCCTGCAATCTCCAGAGTTAGTCTCATTCTTGCAGAGTAATCAGATTTGTTTGTTGAAGTATTAACCCCTAAAACGTTAATTTCCATATTAGCTAGAATCGAAGTGACATCTCTTAATAAACCCTGTCTATCCATTGCAATCAACTCAATCATGACGGTATAACACTGATTGATTTCATGGTTCCATTCAACTTCGGTTAAACGCTCACTGTTTTCTTCCAGCGCATGCTGAATATTATGACAATCACTGCGGTGAATAGTAATACCACGTGTTTTGGTGATAAAGCCAATAATTTCATCGCCTGGTACAGGCTTACAACATTGAGCAACCTGTGTCAGAATATTATCAACACCATAAATGGTGACATCACCAGAACCTTGTGGCAACAATTCAATGGTTTGTTGAACAGGTTCATCATTAATAAACGAAGTCGCTTCACTATGACCACCTAACTCCTGAATAGACGAAGCAATTTGACCCGTTGTAATTTCACCTCGACCAATTTCAGCAAAAAGGTGATCGGTATTATCAAAATGAAAATGTTGTGCTAGTTTGGCATGAGATATATTGGAAATGCCCAAACGATGTAATTCTTTTTCTAAAATTTCACGACCAGCCAATAAATTTTGATCGTAGTTCTGTTGTTTAAACCAATGCCTGACTTTCGCTCTGGCTCTGGAAGTTTTTAAATAGCCTAATTGGGGATTCAGCCAATCTCGACTGGGAGAACCATTTTTGGTGGTCAGGATTCTAACTTGTTCACCGCTTTTTAATTCATAAGTCAAAGGTACCATTTTCTCATTCACTTTGGCACCACGACAACAAGCCCCCACCTCAGTATGCACATAAAAAGCAAAGTCCAGAGGTGTAGCACCTTGGGGCATATCAATAATTTCACCTTCTGGTGTCATCACATAGACGCGATCCTGAAATACTTCAGATTTAAAGCGATCAATAAAATCACCCGCATCTTTTTCTTCGTCCTTCCAATCCAGTAACTGCCTTAACCAGGCAATTTTTTGCTCATAGTGACCACTTTGTTTACCACCTTCTTTATAGCGCCAATGTGCAGCTACACCGTATTCAGCATGTTTATTCATGTCATAGGTACGGATTTGTATTTCCAGAGTTTTCCCTTGAGGACCTATGACGGCAGTGTGAATTGACTGATAGTTATTTTCTTTGGGTGTGGCAATATAATCATCAAATTCATAGGGAATATGACGCCAGATAGTATGCACCACCCCCAAGGCATGATAGCAATCCTTAAGTTTATCAACATGAATTCTAACAGCACGTAAATCATATAGCTGATGAAAGCCTAGGTTTTTACGCTTCATTTTTTTCCAGATACTGTAAATATGCTTGGAGCGACCAGTTACTTCACCTTCAATGTGGTTGTCGGTCAAGTTGTTCTGAATGATCTGTACGACATCTTCAATGTATTTATCACGATCAATCTTGCGCTCCGCAAGATATTTGGCAATTTTCTTATAATTATCTTCATCAAGAAAACGAAAAGCCAGATCTTCGAGTTCCCACTTAAGTTGCCAAATACCAAGACGATTGGCAAGTGGTGCATAAATTTCAGCCGTTTCACTGGCGATTATTTTTTGTTTACGAGGAGATAAAGAATCAAGGGTTCGCATATTATGAAGACGATCAGCCAACTTAATCATCACAACACGAACATCTTCGGCCATAGCCAGCAATAATTTACGAAGGTTTTCAGCTTTCAAGCCTTCTTTTTTGATTGTGTCTTTCAAGTCAGGTTTTAAAGTTGCAAAGGCCTTCATTTTAGTGACACTCTCAACCAAAGTAGCCACTTCTTTGCCAAACTTTTTCTCAAGCTGCGCTAAAGTCACTTCTGTGTCTTCTACCACATCATGAAGTAATGCCGCCATTAGGGATGGGGTATCAAGGTTAAGACTAAGGAGAATTTCAGCCACGGAAATGACATGAAAGACATAGGGTTCACCAGATGCTCTCACCTGTCCTTTATGCGCATTGTCCGCATAAACAAATGCCTCATACAAAGCTTCAAGATCAAGGTGAGCATGACTGTCCTTAATCTTGACAACTAATGCATTAAAACGCTCCAGGGGCGTATCATGGACATCTGAGACTGCTTCTACATAAACCATTTTCTAATAATACTTACGATTGAGTTAAAAGGTACTAATAAATTAAATAAAGAAAAAATCCTTATATATTACTATGATAGACAAAGAAACTATAAAAACCATTAAAAATAATTATATTTTTAATTTTTTTTCAAAACTAAGAACCTGTCTGATCTTTCAAGTAAAAAAGAGATTTTAAAAATAATAGAATAATCGGTGTACTGTGCATCAATAAATCAAATATATCGAGAGGCTTAACCAGAGTGCCCGCCATTAACATATTTATTTTTTCTATTAAATGCGGCTCAGCACCAAAAGGAGCCATACCTAATAATACAGCCATAACAATTAAAATAGGGAATGGAAAATTATCCAGAAATTTTTTCATGGTGAGTGTGTTTTCATATCATGTTATCAGTCATTTATACCCAGCTATTTTATTAGTTAAGCATATTCTTATCAAGATTAATTTTGATTAATTGTTCACCATTACTGACAAAATTCAATAATCACCTATACTGAGTTTATGACTCATTTATTCAGAAGCTTTAAAATCAAAAAAATAAAACTGTTTCAAGTTTACTTATTGATCATATTAAGTGTGCTGTCCTGCCCTTCATCTTCTGAAGAAGCAAAGGCTCAAATCATTGACACACCCTATGCCGATGAACAGAAAGTCCTTTTTGAATTCTTTCTTGATGAGCCTGCAAAAATTCACTCAGCCCTATATTGGTTACGCTCCTATATGAATACCTTAACATCTGAGCCTTATGGTTTGGCACCTGAATTTATGAACGTCATCGTCCTGATTCATGGTACAGAGATTGTTACTGTGGCTAAAAAAAATTATGATCAATACAAAAATGCTGTTGAACGAATGCGTTATTATGAGCAACTGGGCGTGGAATTCAGAGTCTGTGGTGATGCCGCTGATGATTACGGCTATACGGCCAATGATTTTCAGGACTTTATAAAAATTGTACCCTCCGCTATTGTAGAGCTCGCTCATTGGCAAACTCAGGGGTATGCCATTATTCGACCACTGGTTTTTGAAAAAAAATACACGATTGAAGAAATTCGCTAATATCATCAACTCATTTTAAATGATATTGGTCATATAAAGACTCAAATTCATCTTTTTTTCAATAATTTAGAACCATTTAAGACTTCCACTGTACGGTAAAATCAACGATAATGCACTCCTCTTAGTTTGGACTGTTTGGTGATTATTACACATGAAATTTACGATTGATGAATTCCGTCAGTGGGAAAACAAAAAAGTGACATTGCTTGGCATGTCGGGGGTCGGTAAAACCTACTTATCTACTCTATTGAGGGACTCACAATGGTTCCATTTTTCTGGTGATTATCGCATTGGTACCCGTTACCTTGATGAACCCATCATGGACATGATTAAACAACAGGCCATGCAAGTCCCCTTCTTAAAAGAATTACTTAGAAATGACTGGATTTCCATTAAAAACAACATCAAAGTTCACGATCTCGGTCCTGTTTTGAGCTACATTGGTCAATTAGGCAACCCTGAGCTGGGTGGTGTTGAACTGGAAGATTTTATTCAACGCCAAAGTTGCTATCGTGAAGGTGAAGTTGCTGCAATGATGGATGTGCCCAGCTTTATAAACAAAGCACAGAACATTTATGGTTATCAACATTTCGTCAATGATGTGGGCGGTAGCCTTTGTGAACTAGACAATCCTGAAGTCATTGATGTTCTGGTGAAACATACCCTAATCCTCTATATTCAAGTCACTAATGAAGGGGAAGAAAACAAGCTGATTCAACGGGCACAAAGTACACCGAAACCCCTTTATTATCGCCCTGAATTTTTACAGGAAGAACTGGCGGTTTATCTTAAAGAAAATAATATTCAATATGCAGCACAAATGGTGCCTCATGATTTTACACGATGGATTTTTCCAAGACTGTTTCATTCAAGAATACCTCGTTATGAACAAATAGCAAAACCACATGGTTACACAGTCACATCGGAAGAAGTATCACAGGTTCGGGATCAGCAGGATTTCCTGCATTTACTTGAAACAGCCATTGCAAGAACCCATTAGAATTAAACAGTGTCACTGTGTTGATGAAGCCTCTAGCAGCACTCATTTTTAGGTGCTAACAAATCAATACACACGAGTTAATCAGAGTATGAAAGATGCCATTAGTTGCACACAATCAGTTACCTTCATTTAAACGCCTGCAAGACGAAGGCATTAAAGTATTAACTCCTGTTACAGCACAGCATCAGGATATACGTGAGCTACATATTGGGCTACTCAATATGATGCCAGATGCTGCTTTAAGTGCCACTGAACGACAATTCTTTCGTCTTATCGGAGAAAGTAATCCCATTGCTCAGTTTTATGTTCATCCCTTCACTCTGGATGAAATTCCCCGCTCAGAAAAAGCCAGTGAATACATAGCTCAATACTATGAAACATTTGATGACATCAAAGAAATGGGGCTGGATGCTTTAATTATTACAGGGGCCAATGTATCTGGTCCAGAGTTATCCAACCAAGCCTTCTGGAAACCGTTAATCGAAGTATTTGACTGGGCATGGAGTAATGTCACTTCCACTCTCTGTTCCTGCCTGGCAACTCATGCTGTCATGGAATTTCGCTATGCTCAAAAACGTACCCCCCAAGAAGAAAAAACTTGGGGGGTTTTTCCACATCATGTGGTTATTAAAGAGCACAAAAAGCAACACCCACTGATAAAAGACATCAATACCCGCTTCGATGTGCCTCACTCACGCTGGAATGTCGTCACAGCTAAACAGTTCAAGCAAAAGAATTTAAAGGTTCTAGTCAAATCAGATGAAGGTATGGTGCATCTTGCAACCAGTCCTGATGGCTTTCGTCATGTTTTATTCCAAGGGCACCCTGAATATGACACCATTTCATTATTAAAAGAATATAAGCGTGAAGTACTATTATTTCAACAGGGAAAACTTAAACACTACCCGCCTTTTCCTAAACATTATCTGGGTGTTTTTGAAAAAGCCATTTTAAAAGAGTATCGTTTTTATTGTGAAAAAAACATGCAGCAAGGGCAAGACTTTACACTCAATGCAGAACAACGTGAGTTCCCTGAAAAGCTCATCCGTCAAAACATTGATATTACCTGGCATGACACGGCCGTCGAAGTGGTGGGGAATTGGATGGGCCTGATTTACCAAATTACTCATAACGATCGGCATCTACCATTTATGGATTCAGTCGATCCCAATAACCCATTAAATTTGTAATGCCACAATTCAATATTCTCTTTAAGTTATTGTTTCTAGTCTGTCTGACAAATACCTCTATGGCAGATGAAATACGTATCGCAACAGCAAGTAACTTCAGTGAACCCCTGAGAATTATCGCGCACTTGTTTGAAAAAAAATCCAATCATAAAGTCACCGTAATTTCAGGCTCAACAGGAAAGCTGTACGCGCAAATAAAACATGGCGCACCATTTGATGCTTTTTTTTCAGGTGATAAACAACGAGCTGAATTGTTAGACAAAGAAAATATTGCTCAAAAAAACAGTCGTTTTACTTATGCCATAGGCAAACTCATTTTATGGAGCCCTAAAAAACAGTTTATCGATCAACAAGGTAAAGTGCTTCATAATAAACAGTATCGATACCTCGCAATTGCTAATCCAAAATTGGCTCCTTATGGAAAAGCCGCTTTTGAGTTTTTACAACATCAAAATCTGTGGTCTCAATTACAGAGTCGCATGGTTCGAGGAGAAAATATTGGTCAAACCCTTCACTTCGTAAAAAGTGGCAATGCTGAATTAGGCTTAGTTGCCTATTCCCAAATCAAACGCCCAGGTCATGTAATAAATGGTTCTTACTGGAAAGTCCCTGAAACACTTTATACTCCAATCCTACAACAAGCCGTGTTATTGAGTAACAAACAACCCGCTATTGAATTTTATGACTTTGTTAAAACCAGTGACGCACTTCAAGTGATTAAAAGCTTTGGTTACAGTCTAAGTATAAAGGCTGAAATTGATTCCACGCCCTCTTTACATTCCAGCGTAAAAGATAACCATGCTCAATGATTCTGATTTAACTGCTCTACTTATTACTTTAAAGCTGGCGGCTTTGACAACGGTCATTTTGCTTTTGATCGGCACTCCAATTGCCTGGTGGCTGGCTCGTTCACGCTGGCGTTTTAAGTTTATAATTGAAGCAGTCATAGCACTTCCATTAGTGCTTCCTCCTACTGTACTTGGTTTTTATTTGTTAATTGCTCTCGGCCCAAACGGCCCCATTGGCGGCCTGATGCAGTCTCTTGGAGGGCAGCCATTGGCCTTTACATTTACTGGTTTAATTATTGGTTCTGTTTTTTATTCTATGCCCTTTGTTGTACAACCTTTGCAAAGTGCTTTTAATACCATTGGACATCGTCCCTTAGAAGTGGCAGCGACATTAGGCGCATCACCTATTGATCGTTTTTTTACCATTGCAGTACCACTTGCACGACCTGGTTTTTTGACTGCGATGGTATTGGGTTTTGCACATACTATTGGTGAATTTGGTGTCGTATTGATGATTGGTGGCAACATTCCAGGACAAACACAGGTATTGTCCATTGCCATATATGATCATGTTGAAGTACTGGAATACACTCAGGCTCATTGGCTTTCCGGGGGCTTATTATTACTTTCTTTTGTCTTATTAATCAGTGTCTATGCATTGAATCGTCGTTATGCCTTACCAAAAATTGGTGGTGATTTATAAATGACGATTGAAGCTCAATTTAAGATAGCACGACAAGATTTTACCCTCGACGTTGAATTGACAATTCCTGACAATGGAGTCACTGCAATTTATGGCGATTCAGGCTGTGGAAAAACAACCTTACTAAGAGCCATTGCTGGACTTGAACACAGTCCTGAAGGCTTTTTAAAAGTGGGACATAAAATATGGCAAGACGGTTCATTCTTCTTACCTCCTGAAAAACGTGCACTGGGTTATGTCTTTCAGGAAGCCAGTTTATTTTCACATCTTAACGTGCGTAAAAACCTTGAGTATGGACTCAAGCGAGTCAAAAAAAATGAGGGTAAAATATCATTGGATCGTGCCATCGAACTACTGAGTATTAGCCACCTCTTGGATCGTTCGACCACTCAGTTATCTGGTGGTGAGCGCCAACGGGTTGCAATTGCAAGAGCTCTGGCCACCAGTCCCAGAGTATTACTAATGGATGAGCCTTTATCGGCACTGGATCTAAAACGTAAACAAGAAATCATGCCCTATCTTGAATCTCTGCATGATGAGCTAAAAATACCGATATTGTATGTCAGTCATGCACCAGGGGAAGTGGCTCGCTTAGCCGATCATTTAATACTGCTTCAAGACGGGCAACTTAAGGCTTCAGGAAAGCTCGATACGATGCTTACCCGCCTTGACTTACCTCTTGCCCATGGCGATAAAGCCGCCGCTTTGATTCATGCAACCGTTGCAGGTCACGACAGTGAATTTAACCTGACTTATCTTGATTTTCCAGGCGGCCGTTTTACTGTCGCCCATAAAGACCTTAAAATAAACCATCCCGTTCGCTTGCGAGTCATTGCCCGTGATGTCAGCTTAACTTTAGAACATCAAAGTAATACCAGTATTTTGAACATCTTCCCTGCCATCGTTGATGAAATTACGGCTGAAGGGACAGCACAAATCATGATTCGTTTACTCATAAACGACATTCCGTTACTGGCTCGAATCACCCAAAAATCAGCCTCATTACTAAAACTTAAAGTCGGAAAGCAAGTCTTCGCTCAAGTCAAGTCAGTGGCATTACTTTCCTGATTCATTCTAAGGAAAAGCACTGTAAATACAAAAACATAAAAACAAAGCAATATCATAAAGGCATAAACAATGGAAACATTTGAACTTAAAGACCATGAATATATTGAGTTAAACAACCTCTTAAAAGTCACTGGTTTGTGTGAAAGTGGTGGTGTCGCAAAAAAGTTAATTGCTGATGGCCAGGTCTCAGTCGATGGCGAAATCGAATTGCGCAAACGTTGTAAAATTCGCCATGGACAGACAATTTCATTTAATAATTATCAAGTCAAAGTGGATTAATCTGTAGCATTCATGGACAAGCAAGCCTTACATAAACAAATCATATCTGAACTTGAAACAGTTTATCAGGGTGCTGTGGATGCAGCCCAACGGGCTTATGACACCGCTGTAGATGAAGAGAACGAAGCTGAAAACAAATACGATACCATGGGATTGGAAGCCTCATATCTAGCTCATGGTCAGTCGCAACGTATGGCCGAATGTCTGGATGATATTGTCACATTTAGAGCATTACAGGTCACTCAATTTTCTTCACTAACACCCATTAATATCGGTGCATTAATTTATCTTAAAGATGACCATGATGATGAACACATTATTTTCTTAAGTCCTGTAGCAGGTGGGCTTAAAGTTTTATTTAATAAAAATGAGATGACTCTTATCACACCATCATCCCCTATTGGACAAGCTTTATCAGCATCCTTTGTCGGTGATGAAATTTCCGTTAAGATAAAAAGTGATATTAAGCAGTATGAAATTATAAAAGTGTATTAAGAAATACCAATCCTCAATGCATATTCTAAGCAACTCTTCCAAAAGCCACATATCAGAAAAAATGATTTTTACCTGGATGTGAGGTTTTAGCATTGCATATTTACGGACTCAATAACTGTGGCCTGAAAAAAGTCTAAAAGCAGTTTACACTCATAAATTTTGATTTATATTAAACCTTAGAGTACATCATGGTAATAGATATTGAATGAATTACAATTATTTGACATTTAAAAAGAAACGAAGAAATTGAAGTTTATCCAAGCAGTTCTTCCACTCGTTCCAATAATTCATCAGAGGTGTAAGGCTTAGATAAAATAGTTTTATGAAGAAGATCATCTTGATGTTTCAAATGACGGTCATCACTGAAACCACTGGATAATTGAATTTTAATATCAGGATAAAGTTCTGATACAATTTTTGACAGTTGGTAGCCATCCATATCAGGCATTATCACATCACTGACTAATAAAGATATTTGTTCATTTTCTTTTGTTTCACCCAGTATTTTAAGTGCTGACTTAGCACTATCAGCAGTAACCACTTGATAGCCATGGATGCTTAACATTTCTTCGCCTAATAAAAGCAAGGCTGGTTCATCATCTACCAGTAATATTCTTTCACCATGACCGTGTAAAAATTGAGTGTCAGCTTCAGTTTTAACCAACGGTGCAATCACTTTTCCTGTAAACTCTGGAAAAAACAAAGAAAAACTGGTGCCATGGCCAAGTTCAGAATAAACATTAATAGCGCCTTCAGCACTCTGAACAAATCCATAGACCTGGCTTAAGCCTAAGCCAGTACCAATATCATCTTTAGTCGTGAAAAAAGGATCGAAGACCCTATTGCGAGTTTTTTCATCCATACCAATACCTGTATCAGTGATAGAAATGTGCACATAATTGCCAGCTTTGAGGTTATGCAACTTAGCCTGTTCTTCCGATAAATAAACATTTTCTGTGTGAATTGTTAAAATGCCTCCATCAGGCATTGCATGCATTCCATTGATACACAGATTGATGAGAACATCTTCCATCTCACCTTTATCAAATTGAACAGTCCATAGCTTATCTGATAACTTATACTTTAATTCAATTTTAGAGGTCAAACTTTTAGCCAGCATATGATAGTTATCATTGAGCAGAGCATTGAGATCAACCAATTCCAATTTACCATCTTTACGTCTGGAAAAAGCTAATAACTTTTGAGTCAGTTTTTTACCTCGATTACTAGCATGTTGAATTTGATCAACATATTTGACCAAATTAGAATCATTAGTTACTTTTAATAAAATCAATCCAGAATACCCTAAAATCACACCCAGTATATTATTAAAATCATGAGCAATACCCCCTGTTAACTTACCCAGTGCATCCATTTTTTGTGAGCGGCGTAATTGTTCTTCCTGATATTTTTGCTCGGTTCTATCAGAACAGGAGCAAATGTAATGCTGATTACCATTTTTATCAAGACTGAGTTTAGCTAATGAGAGTCGTATAGGAAATTGTGTACCATTTTTATGCTCTGCATTCAGGTCAACAAATACTTCATTTTTATCTTGTCTGCGAATACCAATTAAATCAAAAACATCCTCATCTTCATCATCTTCTTCATTGGAACGATTATCAGGCATTAACGAAGACAAATCAGCAGCTGAAAGCAACATTGCAAAAGATTTACCTATGATTTTAGATGCTTGATAACCAAAGATTTTTTCCGTAGCATAATTGCACGTCAGTATAATTCCCCTGTCATTAAGAGTAAAAACCCCATCAAGCATATTATCCAGTATTTCACTTTGTTCTTGTTCTTTTGATAAAATAATGCTCTCAAAATTCTTTTGCTGACTCACATCACGGGCAATGCCTTCTACAGAAACGACTTGGCCATTATCATCAAAAACAGGCACTTCCGAGATATTAAGCCAAATTTTATCTCCATTTTTATGATAAATTTCTATCTCATATGAGGGTTGCAATTGTCCTTTAATACTATTATCCGTGTGTATTTTTGCCAGTTTGTTGATTGGATGAAGCGTAAAGAAACTTGTACAATCTATCTTAAATTCTTCAGGGGAATAGCCTAAAATAGTTTTTACAGATTCTGTTGCAAAGGTAAACACACCATCACAATCATGTGCAAAAAGAAAATATTCACTGCCTAAGCCTTTAACCAAATGATGAAATTTCACTTCACTCTTCAGTAAAGCGTCATGAGTTTGCTTCACTTTCTTTTCTTGCTCCTTAATGCTGAGCAACATCAGGTTAAAATCCTGACTTAAAACACCAATTTCATCCTGGCGATCAATAATACATTCCACATCTCGATTTCCTTTAATCACTTGATTAATAGCAAAAGTTAATCGACGAAGTGGAAATGTCATGTTTCTGGCCATAAACCAGGCAAACACAATTCCAATACTAATGGCAATTAAAGTATAAACCAATCCTTTCTTCGTCACTAAATTAAGACTATGATCAATTTCATGACGATTAACTCCAACCCTGGCCCAGCCAACCTGTTGATTTTTTATCATCACAGGTGCGGCAACATCGATAAATGAAGGGTTATTGATTAATAACTGGGTAATAGAAGGAGTCTTAAATAAAGCCAGACTAATGCTATCTTTAATGTATAACCCCACTTTTTCTCTTTGTGTATAGCCCAACACCTTGCCATTAAGATCCAGAAACATGGCATAATCTAAACCTGGAAACCGTGATTGCGAACGTATTACTTCTTCGATTCCAACCACATCATTAGATAAAATCCATGATGAACCATTTGCTGCAAGCGTTTCTGCCAGACCTTTAACCTGAGCAGTACTTTGCTCAATCATGAATACACGCTGGCGCCCCACCAGGTCAAAAACAAAAATACTCATTAAAATTGCGTGAACTAAGGCAATTCCCAGGATCAGCTGTCGGGCAACAGATGCAGACCAGATATTTTTTAATTCATTTATCATAATTGTTAATATCTAAAATACTTTTCAATGCTAATTAATTGGCCTGACTTTTTCAGAAAACTGCCTGACAAAATCACGAACAGAATCATAAGTGTTATTATTTGCAGTTTCAAATCGAGATAAATGCATAGCCGATAGGATTTGCTTACCTTCATCCGTATTATGGAAATCAAATAGGAGTTCACTGACATTGTTGACTATGGATTGGGGCACATCCGACAAAACAATGAGACTGTTATTGGGTAAATGAGAGGTTGTCCAAATGACTTTTAACTCTTTCTTTAACTCAGGCCGTTCATCCGACAACGCTTCCCATGGTGGTGGCCAGGTCGCGCCTGCTGCTGTATTTTTTAGGTAAACATTCATAATGGAGGATTCCTGAGATCCCACATATTGGTTATCCAGATCATTCATCACATCAACACCATGGGTTTGCAAATAATACTGAGGCATCATGGTAGCAGCCAAAGCAGTGGGGGCAGGATAACTCACCGATTTTCCAATCAAATCAGTTTCCTTTTCAATACCACTGTCTTTGCGGACTATAATAATACCACGAAAATTTTCGTCATCTGCCATTTTACCAAAAACTTGATAGCCTTTATCTACTGCATTAATAGTCTGGAAAGGGTTTGGCAATGAAAAATGAAATTTTTGAGCATAGAGTTTTTGATCATAAGACGCATAATTTCTTGAAGCTTCTAATTTAAACTGAGCATTAGGAATATTAACACTGAGATAAGTCATAAGAGGTCCAAAAACTTCTTGTAATCGTTGAGGATTATGCAGTGGATGTACTCCAAAAATATATTCGGTGTTTGCCTTATTGTGTGGAATATCAGTAAATTCTGGCTTGTAGGATTGCTGAGAAAGCGAATTATTATCA
This sequence comes from Gammaproteobacteria bacterium, assembly GCA_016744395.1. Lineage (GTDB taxonomy): Bacteria > Pseudomonadota > Gammaproteobacteria > GRL18 > GRL18 > GRL18. The sequence continues at coordinate 23,351 of JADGEK010000009.1, forward strand.
GTACAAGAGGATAATAAAAAAATAAGGGCAATAATTAACAGAATTTTGAAAAGACGGTAACCCAAAATACATTTAAATGCTTTCATATCAATACTAATAATGATCCAATCGATTTTAAAAAGTACTTTTTAAGTTTTCCAAAAGATCACTGATGGCAGAAATACTCATTGGCTTCGTAAAAGTTTCTACCACATTTAAATCAAGGGCTTCAGCAATTCGTTGTGACGTTTGCAATAACTCTTGATCAAAACCACTCATAAGAATAAGGGCGGCTTTGCTTTTTCTCTTTCCTAATTCCGCAATCACTTCAATACCATCAACATCAGGCATCGTTAAATCAAGAAAAATAACATCTGTTTCTTTGTTGTGTTCAATGAACTTAGAAGCTTCAGTAAAAATCAAGTTTTCATAGCCCACCATTTCACAGACTTCGGCTAGTAACTCAGCTAATTGAATTTCATCATCAATAATTATGGCTTCAGGCATTATTTTACAATTTCCAATAAAATATTATAATAATGAACTTGCACATCTGTGAGTCTGCATTTTTAAACGAGCACACAAATCAGAATTAATTCAATTCAATAACTGCTGCCCACTCGAATGAATAAAAAAATGCTCACCCTTTAATTTTTTGCTCTGGAAGCAACCACTGGTTAACTCTTTCCAGGCTAAAACAATGTCGCCATTCGCTCTATGATCTCCTGAACCTTCAAATGCAGTGATATTAATATCTAGTTTATCATAGTGCTCGTTATGAGTATAAGTGTCACAAAGTTAAAAATCAGCTCGAATAACAGGCAATACTGACTTCATTAACTCTTTATTATCCAGTACTTCAATGGGAGTACCATTGAGTTTTCGTAACTCTGTCATTCAATCATCTTTGGGTAAATCATATATCCTTCTTGCTTGAAAATGAATATGCATTGCTCTACATCCTGACACAAACATTTAAGATACTCTTATTGTTAATTCTAATTAAAGAATCCTAATAGATCTATTAGGGAGACACCTAGTAAAGCCATGAAATACCATAGTCAGATACTTGTTTAATAAGAAAAATCTTTTTTAAACACAGGTTTCTAGTGATTTTACTTTAGTCATTTGCTATAGTCTTAATAACCAAGCTAATTACTAGGTTTTATTCCATACATTATCAATCGAACGGAAATTAAGATGAGTACAAAAATATACCATAATCCACGTTGTTCTAAGTCACGTCAAACGCTACAATTATTAGAAGAAAATGGTGTAAAACCTGAAATCATTGAGTACTTAAAAACACCGCCGTCTCGAGATGAATTAAAGTCCATTCTAGAAGCATTAAATATGAGTCCAAGAGATTTAATGCGTAAAGGTGAGTCTGAGTATAAGGACAATAATTTAGCCGATGAATCTTTAAGTTATGATCAACTTATTGATGCCATGCTTGAATACCCTAAATTAATTGAGCGCCCTATTGTTGTCACATCAGACAATAAATTCGCTTTAGGTCGCCCACCAGAAAGTGTATTAGAAATTATTTAAAAGTGAAACAATGGAGGTTCTAATATGTCCAGTCAAACTCAACCTGAAAATATGTCTGAAAATGCTATCATAGACAACGAAGTGAGTGAGAAAGACAATAATATTGCAATATTAGCCGAAGGTTTATTTCTTGCAAACCTACTACTAATACCTGTCATTCCCTTTTTGGTGCTATTTCATCTCTTTAGAAAACACTCAAAAAAACCTGAGTCAGTTGCCTATAATCATTTGAAGCAGACTTTAATTGCCAGTATTTTAGCGGGTATTTTTATTGTCATTATCGCAGGTGTTTTTTATTTCTTTAGTAGTACAAGCGCCGCCATAACCTGGACTATTATTTTGACCTATCTGACCTGTGTGCACAGTCTCTTTGTTATGTTAGGCATCTACGGCTTATCAAAAGCCATGGCAGGACAAAAAGTAAAGTTTCCATTAATAGGATAGGATTAATTTAGAATTTTGAATGATGAATTAAAATCAAAAGCAGGAACCTCTTCTTTTTAATTCATCACACATTAATTTACAGGAAGGCTAAAATTTCTTTTTCGATGTCTTGCTTATCAATAATTGTCTTCTGAGCAATTTCTTTATCGAATAATTCATTAATAATGGCTGGGATTGATATATTGGCTTCTTTAGCGATTGATTTCAACGCATCCAAATCATGAGTATCGGTCTCACCCGTCAAAGCATTTGCAATCGTTGGTGAAAATTTAGTCCATTCAGCAGTTGAATAAGCAATCGTGGCTAAAGGTTTATCACGACAGGTATCATAGGCTTTAAAACAAGTTGCCGTATGAGGGTCCATCAGGTAACCATCAGCGAAGGCATCTTTAATGTATTTTTTACCCTCTTCATCTTCACAAAAGTCTGCAGAAAATATGGATTGGAACTGTGACAGTTCTTTCGCATTCAGTTCATAATGATTCTCAGAATCAAGCTGAAACATGAATTCTTTAGTTCGTTGTGCACCAAACAGGTCAAAGAGAACCCGCTCAACATTCGATGATTTTAAAATATCCATTGCAGGAGAACTGGTTGAAACAACGGACATTTCACGCAAATCATATTGCCCAAATTTGATCAGCTGAGTTAAAACATTATTTTTGTTAGAAGCAATTAAAATCTTTTCAACAGGTAGCCCCATTTTCATTGCATAATAACCGCCCAAAGCATTACCAAAATTGCCACTGGGTACATCTAAATACACCTTATCGCCAAAATTAATGGATTCCATACGCACTAATTCTAAGTAGCTGTAGATATGATAAATCAATTGAAAAATGATTCGCCCAAAATTAACAGAATTTGCAGCCGATAAATGAATATTTTTTTCTTTTAGTTGAGCCTTAAACGTTGCAGAACCTAAAAGGCGTTTCAAAGCATTTTGAGCATCATCAAAATCACCATGAATGCCTATCACTTTAAGGTTTTTGGCATCTTCTGTGACCATTTGCAGGCGTTGAACATCAGAAGTACCACCATCAGGATACAGACAGGCAACCTGAACATTCGCACGGTTTTTAAAGGTTTCTAACGCTGCGGGTCCTGTGTCACCACTGGTCGCTGCCATGATAAGATAATTTTCGTTGCGCTTTTGAGCCAGTGAAGATAATACGGCTCCAAAAGGTTGTAAAGCCATGTCTTTAAAAGCTCTTGTTGGCCCATGATAGAGTTCACTGACAAATAGATCGTCTTTAACTTTAGCAAGAGGCACAGGATTGCTAGCATCATCGAAGTCATCATATAGACTCAGGGCTTCATCAATCACATCTGGGTCAATATCAATTTCAAAGGCCGCTAACACATCTTTAGATAGAGTTTTATAACCCGAATTAACGTGTTTTTGTAAAAAGTCATCACCTAGTTCAGGTAATGCTTTGGGTACATAAATACCACCATAAGAAGCAATAGGCGCAAGAATGGCTGAGGAAAAGCTCACTTCCAGAGGGTGTTCACCATCATTACCACGAGTTTCAATAAAATTCATATTTTTCCTTTCTTTTTCCTATTTTTACAAAAGAGCCTAAAGCTACAAACAAAATGACTGATAGCCAATTATACCTAAGCCATTGTCTAAGAGCACCAAAAAATGGAAAATAGACCTATAAAAATAATTACGTATAGGCATCAAGGTGAAACATAAAAACTGAATTCATATCAAAAGAATAAGAAAAGAGCAACATGTTTAAAAACTGAGAGCAATGAAAAATGTGAAGCCCAAAATTCATCGATAAGCCTGATACAACTACTAATATCACAACAGATTCATTATAATTGCTGCTCTGAAAACTCTAAAGCCTAAAACAGCCTGATAAGACATGGATACACTTTACTCGCCTCTTTGCCCCGAATTCATCAATAAACCTGGTATGAAAAGTCACTGGGGGAAACTCTATGGAAGTGCCCTGGCTCTCGCCATCAGTAATCTTGCTCTACAATCAGAGCAATTCATTACTTTGATTAGCTCAGACATGCCTTCTGCACAGAAATTGAAATATGAATTATCTTTCTTTTTAGAAGAGTCTGAGCTTAACATCTTAACTTTACCTGACTGGGAAACATTAGCCTATGATCAGTTTTCACCTCACCAGGATATTATTTCAGAACGTTTAGCAACACTGTATCACTTGCCCAAACTAAAAAAAGGAGTGTTAATCGTTCCATTAAACACCTTAATGCATCGTTTAATGCCTCTTGACTATATTAATAATAATACCCTTCTTCTTGATAAGGGCATGACACTGGATATTGCAAAATTTCGTCGCGACCTAGAGAGAAGAGGCTATCGCTGTGTCGCTAATGTCTATGAACATGGTGAATTTGCAGTTCGTGGCAGTCTTATCGATTTGTATCCTATGGGCAGTTCACTGCCCTATCGTATCGATTTATTTGATAATGAAATCGATAGCATTAAAACCTTTGACATAGAGACTCAACGCTCACTAAAGAGCATTAATTCTATTAATATGATGCCCGCCAGAGAATACCCTCTGGATAAAGCAAGTATTGAGCTGTTTCGTGAACAATATCGCCACTTATTAGGTGGTGAGCTGACTGATAGTGTTATTTATAATGAGGTCGGTCAAGGCATATCACCCGCAGGCATTGAATATTACCTACCCCTGTTTTTTACTCAAACAACAACACTCTTTGATTTTTTACCCAAAAAAACAGTCATCGTTAACTTTACTGAACTGGAAGCTGTCACTGATCAATTCATTGATGATACGGCACAACGGTATGAACAATACCAGCACAATGTAACTCGTCCTATTTTAGAAGCTCATCATTTATTTTTAAAAACGGATGAATTATTTTCAAAACTGAAGCAATATCCTCGAATCATCTGCCAAAGTTTCGAGTATCAGCAAAAAGCAGGTGTTTTTAATTTTGCCAGTGAAAAACCACCTTCATTAACAATTGCGACCCAAACAGCGACACAAATAGAATCCGCATTGGATAAACTGCTTCTTTATATCCAACAAGCAAAGCAAGAGAATCAGCGCATTTTATTTTGTGCAGAAACCGCTGGTCGCCGTGAGACACTACTAGAACTTTTCAAACCTTATAAAATCTATCCCAAAACCTTTACTGGCTGGAGGGCCTTTCAAAAAACCGAGAAAACAATGGGTATATGCATTGCCCCCCTTGATGAGGGTTTGCAATTAGATAACATTGTCTTAATCAGTGAATCTCAGCTCTATGGCCTCCAGGTCATGCAACGTCGCCGTAGAAAAAACAAATCACAAGATAATGATGCCATCATTAATACCCTGGCTGAACTGCAAGTAGGCGCACCTGTTGTTCATGAAGATAACGGTGTTGGCCGATATTTAGGCCTTGAAACCATTACCCTGGGCGATGAAACCACTGAGTTTCTGTCTTTAGAATATGCTGGTGGTGATAAACTTTATGTCCCCGTAGCTTCATTGCATCTGATCAGTCGATATACAGGCTCTAATCCTGAAACGGCGCCATTACATAAACTCGGCAGTGGGCAGTGGGAAAAAGCTAAGCGTAAAGCACGAGAAAAAATTCGAGATGTCGCTGCTGAACTATTAGAAATTTATGCTCAACGAGAAGCTCAACAAGGTTTTATCTATCGCTATGAAGAGCAGCAGTATCATGCCTTCTCAAGTGAATTTCCATTTGAAGAAACGCCTGACCAACAAAAAGCCATTGAGAATGTGATTGAAGACATGAGCGGTCCCAAACCAATGGATCGTCTTGTTTGTGGCGATGTAGGCTTTGGAAAAACTGAAGTTGCCATGCGAGCTGCCTTTCTTGCCGTATCTGGTGGTAAGCAAGTGGCCATTTTAGTACCAACCACCTTGCTCAGCCAGCAACATGCAGAAAACTTTCAAAGTCGCTTTGCAGAATGGCCTATAAAAGTAGCGGGATTGTCTCGTTTTCAGACCAAGAAAGAACAGACAGTTATTCTCAAAGGAGTAGCTGAAGGCACAATTGACATTGTGATAGGGACTCACAAATTACTACAAGATAGCATCAAGTATAAACGTTTAGGTATGGTTATCATTGATGAGGAACATCGTTTTGGTGTACGTCAAAAGGATCGTTTCAAAAAATTGCGCAGCAAAGTAGACATTTTAACTTTAACTGCCACCCCAATTCCAAGAACACTCAATATGTCACTGGCTGGAATTCGTGATTTCTCAATTATTGCCACTCCCCCTGCAAGACGTCTTTCAATTAAAACCTTTGTTCAACAATGGAGTAATGAAACGATAAAAGAAGCCTGTCAGCGTGAAATCATGCGTGGTGGACAAATTTTTGTTTTGCATAACAATGTTCAAACCATTGGAAAAAAAGCACGTGAACTTTCAGAGCTGATACCAACGGCAAAAGTTAATATTGCTCATGGTCAAATGCGTGAAAAAGAACTTGAACAAATCATGAGTGATTTTTACCACCAACGCTTTAATGTCTTAGTCTGCACTACTATTATTGAAACAGGCATTGATATTCCAACAGCCAATACCATCGTTATTGAACGTGCCGATCGATTTGGCTTGGCACAACTTTATCAACTACGCGGTCGAGTAGGACGTTCTCATCATAAAGCTTATGCCTACTTAACAGTACCAGAAAAAAAATTAATGTCTGGTGATGCCATTAAACGCTTGGAGGCTATCGAAGCCATTGAAGATCTAGGTGCTGGTTTTACATTAGCGACTCATGATCTAGAAATTCGAGGCTCAGGTGAATTACTCGGAGAAGGACAAAGCGGACAAATTCATGAAATTGGTTTTACTCTGTATACCGATCTATTGGAAAGAGCGGTTAAATCATTAAAAGAAGGTAAAGACCCTGAGCAAGAAACTGCTGCACATCATGGCACTGAAATTGACTTGCACATTCCAGCTCTGATCCCTGATGACTATTTACCCGACATTCATACCCGTTTAGTAATGTATAAGCGCATTGCTAATGCAAGAGATGATGTGACTCTTAAAGACATTCAAGTAGAAATGATCGATCGCTTTGGCTTACTCACTGATCAGATTAAGAACTTGTTTGCCGTGACTTCATTGAAGCTTAAAGCAACGCCTCTGGATATACTCAGCATTGACTATAGTGAAAATGGCGGACGTATCCTATTCAGCGAAAAACCCAATATTGACCCAATGAAGATCATTAATTTAATACAGGCTAAATCAGTGCTTTATAAATTAGATGGAAATAGTAAATTAAAATTATTAAAAATGGAAACGGATATCCAAAAGCAGTTTAAATATCTTAATAATTTACTGGATCATTTGGCGAGTTAAAAAATACGGTGACTGCTAATGGTGATTTATTTCTGTTCTTCTCGCAGCATACTATAATAAGCGGCGGCACCACCCTTCATAAAGTAATAGTTTTCTAGTCCATAGGATTCAAGAGTGTATTGAAGCCACCTGACCTGCTTACCTTTTTGATCGTAAAAATACAATGTTGAGTTATTGGCTACCGCTTTACGAATCACTCTTTCCAATTTTTGTATGTTTGCAAGTTCAATATTTTTATCTCTAAACATAAAAAGTCCGCTGCCGCCTCGACGCTGTTCACGATCTCTAATATCATAAATCAATGAGTTTTCAGCTAAAGATTTATTGGCAAACTCTTTTGGTGATAATTGACGAATTTTAAAATTATCTTTAGAGATAATACTATCCTTTAACACAGGTGTTTTATTCAATAAAACCGCTTGATCAGGATAAGCCTGAGCCCATTCAAAAACACCTGCATCATAAGAATAACAATTTTTGACATTATAATTCAGTGCTTTTATTCCTGCTTTATAGGACTTATAACAGCTTCGGCCATTACAATAAAAAACAATGTCTTTGTCCGTTTCAGCACGTAGTTTTTTTAAGTGAGTTGGAAATGATTTTTTTGCAACGGGAATATTGACCGCATTGAGGATCTTTAAAGTTTGATATTCGTATTCAGAACGAACATCGACCACAACAACTTCATTGTTTGCAATTTTATCGTAAAGCTGTTCAGCGCTTAATGTTTTTACTTTTGGATAGAGTTTTCGTCCTGGAAAACCATCATCAGCAAAAGAATAAGCACTGGCTAATAGAAGTGATGTCATTAATAAACTGATAGTCATGAAAGCATTAAAATCAGCTATTTTGTGATAAAGAACACGTAACATTATCAAAAACCTATAAAGTTATTATTTTTATTGCAAGAAGTATAGCCATGAAGAAAATTAAATCAACTGATATACTAATAACATTTATAAATCAAAGGTCTTATTTTTTAAAATGTTCACCAGTGCTCAAAATGGAGTGAAACATTTGACTTTTTTTCCACCAACGCTTTAATAATTTTTTGCTGACTAAAAGACTCCGTCCAGAGGGTGAAACAACTTCAACTTGATGAATACTACCCACCTCAATTGCATCCACAATTGGGGTCAGGTAGTTCATATTAAATTGATCCAATAAACCAATCCAGGTAAAAATATCTTTATTATTAATTGCCTGGTAAAAATCATCGATGACATAGATGATCTTTTTGGAAGCACTGTCCGTACATTGCTCATATTTCAAAGGCAATTCAGAACACTTTCCCTCCACTAATTGGCTGATACTCTGAACAAAGGGATTATTCGAATACATCTGTATGGCGAATTCGTCATTTAAAGAAAAAGAGGGATGGTCTATCCCTTTTCCTGCACCCCAGAACCAGAGACTATTAATTGGCGTCTTTTTTTCTTGTGTCCTGATTTTATTGACTTCACTTTGATGCAAAATCATCTGAAACTCATTAAACAAACTCAACCAGTGGCGTGTATCATGACTGGCTTCCTCTTTTAATTTTTGATTACTGAATAAAAATGGTTTAACTGATTGCCCTATGACCATTTCAGGGGGTACGGATGAAATATCAATCGGCTTATCCGAAATAATATACCAGCGTTGAGGCGAAACGACTTTTAATGTCCAAAAATTTTCATCATCGTAATTTTTAAAAAAAGAGTTAATCTCATCTGCTAATAATATGGCTTCTTCAAAAGAAAGTTCAAAGTCTCCTGTGCGTGCCAGCACTATTTGATCTCTATCTGCCACCATAAAACAGGGATCAGCTCTCATTACCCATTTATTAGATAATGAAATATTGGATAATTCATCATTTTCATGAGAATCATGATGAATCATGTTTGATTGCTTAAAATCAGCAAGATAAGTTAAGCTGGCAACGGGCGTTGCTTGATCAGCACCCAGAAAATTATTCATAGTTGTCATTTCTTTCATGACACAAGAATAAAGGTTATCAAATTTATTATTGGCATCTGCTGGAATATTAAAATTCCCACGAGACAACATTTTTGAAAAAACGGTTAACTCAGGTAGGTCCTGAACGGGTAATTGATCGAGATAAGGAACCGGGTCAAGAAGACCCGGAACAATCAAAGTAAGCGAACCAGTCGTCCGTTTCATAGATTAAAAATAAAAAAAGTGAGATTAATCAGCATCCAGATGTTCTAAACGTATGCGCACAACATCATCACTAACAGCTTCTAAGGCATTAATTTTTGATAGTGCTTCGTTCATATTTTTTTCTATCGTTGTATGCGTTACGATAATGATAGTCGCTTTATCATCTGCAGGGTTAATGCTGCATTTATGTTCTTTTTGTAACATGGAATCAATGCTGATTCCATTGTCTGCCAGTATTGTTGTAATATTCGCCATAACACCCGTCTGATCAGAGGCCGCAATACGGAGATAATAAGCCGTTTCAACTTCTTCAATTGGTAAAATCGGCAAATCAGACAGTGATTCAGGTTGAAAAGCCAGATGAGGTACGCGATTTTCAGGATCAGAAGTCAGGACCCGGACAACGTCAACAATATCACCTACAACCGCTGAAGCAGTCGGTTCAGCACCTGCACCTGCACCATAATACAGTGTTGGCCCTACGGCATCACCCTTCACCAAAACGGCGTTCATGACTCCGTCAACATTGGCAATTAAACGACGCTTAGGTATTAATGTCGGATGAACACGTAACTCAACACCACTTTCTGTACGGCGAGAAACACCAAGGTGTTTTATGGTAAAACCAAGTTCATTAGCATAGTCAACGTCTTCGCCTGTTATTTTACTAATCCCTTCGGTATACACTTTTTCAAATTGTAGAGGAATACCAAAAGCAATGGATGCAAGAATGGTCAGTTTATGTGCGGCATCAATACCTTCAACATCAAATGTCGGATCAGCCTCGGCATAACCAAGACGCTGTGCCTCGGCCAAAACGGAATCAAAATCACGCTGTTTATCGCGCATTTCTGTCAGGATAAAGTTACCAGTACCATTAATAATGCCCGCTAGCCATTCTATTTGGTTACCAGCCAGTCCTTCTCGAATGGCTTTAATAATTGGAATACCACCCGCAACAGCCGCTTCAAATGCGACCATCACACCCTGCTTTTGTGCCGCTGAGAATATTTCATTACCATGCTTGGCGATTAATGCTTTATTGGCCGTAACAATGTGCTTACCATTGGCAATGGCTGTCAGCACTAATTCACGAGCGAGTGTATCACCACCAATTAATTCAACAACAATGGAAACATCTGGATCAGTCACAACATCTGTTGGATTTTCAGTAAGTTGAATACCATCGGTCTTACAGATACGAGGTTTATTAACATCACGCGCTGAAGCATGACTTACAACAATCCCACGTCCAGCACGACGTGAAATTTCTTCTGCATTACGCTGCAGAACATTAACTGTACCACCACCAACAGTACCTAAGCCTAATAAGCCAACCTTAACGGGTTCCAATAGATTCTCCATTCTGTTTTATTACTCTGTTTAAAGTATTTAAACAGAGTTATTGTAATAGGGTTATTTCAATTTTTGCGCGGGCATTATAGCAAAGCTTTGGCCTAAAATAAGAAAAATATGTCTAAATACTAGGATTTAACATCTTCCTTAAAAATGCCAATACCATCTTTTTTGAACATTTCTCGCAAGCCACGCATTGCCTGGCGTGTTCTATGCTCATTTTCAATCAGACTAAAGCGGACATGATCATCACCATATTCACCAAAGCCAATACCTGGAGAAACAGCAACTCTGGCTTCATTAAGTAACTTCTTAGAGAACTCAAGAGAGCCCATCTGTTTATATTCTTCTGGGATAGGAGCCCAGAGAAACATGGTGGCCTTAGGTTTCTGTACTTCCCAGCCAATCGAATCGAGGCCTGCGCATAAAACATCACGACGAGCCTGATACATTTCACGGATTTCAACAACACAATCCTGAGGACCATCCAGAGCCTGGATAGCAGCGACCTGGATGGGTGTAAACATGCCATAATCCAGATAGGACTTCATTCGTGTTAATGCTGCAACCAGAGTTGGGTTACCACACATAAAACCAACACGCCAACCAGGCATATTGTACGTTTTAGAAAGTGAATAAAATTCTACTGCGATGTCTTTAGCACCAGGAATTTGTAGAATTGACGGTGCTTTATATCCATCAAAAACAATTTCAGCATAAGCGATATCATGCACCACCCAAATATTGTGTTCACGGGCAATTTTGACCACTTTTTCAAAAAATTCCAATTCCACGCATTGGGTCGTTGGGTTGCCAGGAAAATTCAGTACCAACATTTTTGGTTTAGGCCATGAATCTTTAATCGCCTTCTCTAACTCAGCAAAAAAATCAACATTAGGTGTCATTGGTACATGACGAATATCGGCACCTGCAATAACAAATCCATAAGGATGAATTGGGTATGATGGATTGGGTACCAAAACGGCGTCACCAGGTCCAACCGTTGCCAGAGCCAAATGCGCTAAACCTTCTTTGGAGCCAATTGTAACGATAGCTTCTGATTCAGGATCCAGATCGACATCATAACTGCGCTTATACCAATTACAGATGGCTTTGCGTAATCTTGGTATGCCTCGTGATACAGAGTAACGATGGGTATCATTTCTCTGCGTTGCTTCAACCATTTTATCGACAATGTGTTTAGGTGTTGGCTGATCTGGATTCCCCATTCCAAAATCAATGATGTCTTCACCACGGGCTCGGGCTTTGGCTTTCAATTCATTTACAATGTTGAAAACATAAGGGGGTAAGCGCTTAATCCGCTGAAAGTCGTCGTTCAAAAATATAGCCTCGTCAATCATCTGAAGATTAATAAAATCACAGATCAGGTTTTAATATTAAAACATTGTAAAATACTTACCCAGAGGGATTCTGTCAATCTCTAAAAGCATATTTTACTGTTTTTTTTCAATAATAATGTCAAAGCATCAAAAATTTGTGATTTTAAGCTCTTTTTTTGCCAAAATAGCTTAAAATTAATTCTTACTTTCCCCGAGTCGGCAATAAAGGATATTGATATGTTACAGCTTGAAAACATCGAAAATGCTTATTCATTTCACTCCTATGATGCTCACAGTGCCAAACTCATCACACCAAACAAGAACATTCACTCCAATTCAACCCATAATGATAATTTATTAGAAATTACAAACACCACACTCATTTATAAAGAATTAATTGAATCCACAGGGTTTCCTGCCTCTTTTACTGACTTTGATGAAAATTGCATCAAGCAACTGCTCAAACAAGATGCAGAGATTTTTTTGATAGGTACAGGTCAATTATCCAAATTTCCAGAAAAACCCATTTTACAATACATTGCTCAGCACAAACTCTCAATAGACTTTATGGATACTGGAGCAGCATCTCGTACCTTTAACATTCTTACAGGTGAAAACCGAAAAGTGGCAGCACTCATCTTTTTTGATCAGACAGATGAAAACAAATAGGAATTGGGTATTGCAAAAATACGTGCTATGAAGACAACTTTCTGAAGTATCCCCCCTTTCAATCAAATTACCGTTGCTCAATTCATTCGTCTCCCTAAATGGCATGAATAACATCACAGTGAGCAACTACTTGCCAAAGCCAGCATTCAATATGACAGCACTATTTGGAACAAAACTATGTGGGTAAGTCTTTGCAACGGTCAACAAATACAGATCTAACACCAAAAGTCACTGAAGCGATAGGAGAAAATATTAAGTTTTGAGTTAAAATCAAAAAAAGAATACTCCCATTTTTTCATGGATAATTTGTAAGCTTTAAATGGGAGTCCTGAATGACAATTCTTATTAATTATTATCTTGTTGTGCTGAGTTAGCAGTGGCTTCTGGAGCATCCGCACCTTGTGGACCTATTGGACCAGCAGGTCCAGTTTGACCGATAGGGCCATCAGGACCTTCAGGGCCTTCTAATCCTTCTGGTCCCATAGGACCTTGAGGACCAACTGCTCCTGTTTGACCGATAGGGCCATCTGGCCCTTCAGGGCCTTCTAAACCTTCTGGTCCCATAGGGCCTTGAGGCCCTACTGGTCCCGTTTGACCGATAGGGCCATCTGGCCCTTCAGGACCTTCTAAACCATCTGGTCCCATAGGACCTTGAAGTCCTACTGATCCCGTTTGTCCGATAGGGCCATCTGGCCCTTCAGGACCTTCTAAGCCATTTGGTCCCATAGGACCTTGAGGTCCTACTGGTCCCGTTTGACCGGTAGGGCCATCTGGCCCTTCAGGACCTTCTAGACCATTTGGTCCCATAGGACCTGCAGGCCCCATAGGGCCAGTAGCACCTCGCTGTTTAATAGCCTTATTTATTTTTGCTTCCAAAGTCTCGACTCTACTGATAAGTAAAGCTATTAATTGTTTCTTTTTAACCTTTTTGCTGGTGCTCGATTTTTTATTTATTGATTTATCTATTTTTTTGTTGGATTTTTTTTTCTTTTTTGCCATGTCCATGACCTCCTTTAGTCACTTTTTTTATAGTATTATTATCAAAGAATAGCTTAAAATCAGATTAATTCATCATGGAAATTTTAAGTACAAATACCATTAAGTTAATAGTCAACTATGTGAAATATTGGCATACTTTCATAGGAAGCTAAGTTTCATATCAGCTTAACCAAACTCCGTTTAAAGTCATTAAATATTATCTTGTTTTGAAGTGCTATTGATAATCCTCACAATAACAACATCATTGAATAAGCTGATCAATCTGTCCTATTTTATCAAGATCTAATGGAATTTTCTTTTTATTTATGAGTTTAATATTTAGTAAATTACTAATCGACAGAGGTTGCTCAATTTTATGATCAGCGATACGCCAGTTATTATCCATTATGTCACTGATCATTTCTGCCCCCTGAACACCAAGAGCATAATGGTCTGCCTCCACTGAAAAAGTACCAAAATTCAAACTGGTTTTAGTTAAAGCCTTAATTCCAACAAGCACAGGTTTGTCGAAACGTTTAAGCAAAGGTATCCAGACATTTTGTAAATATCGCGCTTGTAATAAGCCATTATCATTAACGACCCACAGCGCATCGATATCTTTTCGCAATAAATGTTTCAGTTGATAATTAAGATGTCTCATTGAAGGCTTGTCGGAAATTTTTATACCCATTAGTTGAATACTTTCCTGTAAGCAATAAGCTTGATTTTGTTTGATAAAATCACTCATCCACTCTCGGTAGATAACACCGACTTTTTTGATAGGACGTTTAATGATTGAACGAAGTTGTACCAGACTGGTTACTGCTGGAATTTCAAAGCGAACACCAATGATATTTTTCATATCTCTTACTTGACGATCAAGATACAAAGCAGACAAAGCAATACTTGGTGGGAAATCAGAACCAATATATTTCTTCTGATATTGAGAATAAGCTTGTAATGGTTTATTGCCCAAAAAAACCAACATTTTAGGATTAATATCATGAATGTGTTTTGTAATAATATCCTCACCCATATTATCAGTGATTGAATGCTCAACAAACGTCACATCATCTTCCAAATCATCCTTTAATCCCTTAATAGTATATTGAAAATTTTCTCCTTCAGGGCTGAGGACTAAAATACGTTCTTTGGCTAAAACATTGTTATCTCCCCAAAAGATAAGCAAAAATAATATGACAACGAATAATAGTATCCTGTTTATTATAATTGAAACACAGTGGGACATAGCATTCATGGTATTACTTCCCAATGATCAACACCCAACAATGCATTGGTTTGCTCATCGAACTTTTGAATACAATGTGTTATTTCATTGTTAGTCTGATGGTAAATACCAGTCATGGCAAGACCAATATAAATACCTGTCTGAGTTGCTATAAGATTTTGTTTGGACTTACTTTGTAATTTATTAAAGGTACTTTTTGAAACAAAAATTGCATCGGCCAATTGAAATGTCAGTAAAGGTAAAAAATCTTCTGTTTTGATGACACGTTTAATTTTAACTTTACTTTCAAACAAATCATTCATAAAGCGTTTCATTGGCTTACGACCTAAAATATCCAAAACACCAATTTTTAATTTTGAAAGTTCTTCTATATTCACTGCTTTATCAAGCGACACAAGAAGGTATTCTTCCTCATATTGTCCATTTTTACCACCTTTAAGATTTGTCTCTTTGGGCTGTTTACGTGTGACAACTGGATTCAAACTAAGAATAGCATTGGGTGGAATATGATCAATTTGTCGATAAAAATCAAACACCCTGCCAAAAGCGACCGTCTTAATTTCCGGACAAATGGCGTTGATCTTTCCTTGAAGAGATTTTGGGCGGACATCGGTTGGATAAAAGACATAGAGATTCGCTGCACTGGCCGATAAAGCCCCCATAAGAACAGTCAGAGAAAATAAACTGATAATAATATAACGAATTACGGACATCATAAATAAAAGCAATTACCCCCGTTAATAATATTTTTAATGTTAGCAGATAAATCATTGTCTTGCAGAATTTAAACGATAGCATAATTTCTAAAGCAACCAAATTAATGACTTCGTTTAATTATTTGGCAAATGGTAACGAATCTCAGCATAAATACTGCGTTCATTTAATGGATAGTCATCGGGAATACTGCCATCACTGGGTTCATAAGCATTTTCATCAAAGAGGTTTTTGATGCTTGCAGAAACTTCCCAAGTTCCCTTAGCATCAGAAAAACGTAGGTTTGTTCTGCGCAATATCATGTTGACCAGAGTATAATTGTCAATTGCCTTACGTATATCATCATCAGCCCTTTCCCTGTCAGCAATCCAACTCAGCTGACTAGACAGTTCCCATTCAGGTTTGAATTTCCAACGGGCATCCAGATAAAACTGTTGCTGAGGGACGTATGCAACTTGTTCGTGGGTATCATCATTTTTAGTACTTTGATAGGCGTAGTTAGCCATTAGTGTCCATTGTTGATTAATAGTCCATAAGCCTTCAAGTTCAATCCCTTTTCCAGTTAAACTTTTATCATTTTTTGCTGATTTATTACCATTACCATCGGGAATAAAATCAATCATATTTTTTGTTTTATAATGATAAAGATTTAATCCTGTCATAAAATCAGAAGTCATTTCATAATTAAAAACCAGTTCAGTTGTTTTTATAGTTTCAGAATCAAGACCTGAGTTGCCAATGACTACTGGATTATTTTGACCATATAATTCAGAAAAGGCTGGTGCTCGAAAAGCAGTACCATAAAGAAATTTGGTGATCAGTTTATCCGTGGGAGTCCAAACAAGTGCACCTCTTAAATTAGTCGTAGAACCAAAGTCTGAATAATCATCATATCGAACGCCAGCGGTTAACGTCCAGTCAACATCAAATTCCCAAATATCTTGTATAGAGACATATTTTACCGTTCTATCCTCATCTGGAATATAGATCAGAGATGTGCCAGTAACATCAGTCAAAGTGCCATCAATTAGTGAAACCGTACCATCGATAACACCAAGTCCAAAATTTTTAGTGGCTTTTGTTTCAAGTTTTTCTTGTTTTCCACCCACATTAAATCGCCAGGTATGATCAACCCAACCATCAAATAAAGCAATCAGATCAAGTTGAGGTATCTTATTTTCCCGCCCCGGGTTACCAATGACACCGTCTGGAAAATAAACTGGGTTGAATGGTGAAGTAAACAAATTCCCGTCCGAGCCAATTAAAGACACATTTCCAGGAGGAAAAATACTAAGATTATATTGCTGATCAATATATTGATAACTAAACTTTCCAGTCAGTTCAAGGTTATCAAACCAATTTTTATTACTATATTCCAGAGAAAATAATATTTGATCGATATCGGCATAGCCGTTTTCATCAAGAGCCTGAGCAATGCCAGCTCCTTGACCAATATCACGTTGAGCCCAACCATCAATACCAACTTTCCAATTTTCATCACTCAGATGCACATTATAAGTTGTCGATTTATAGCGTCTATCAATATGATTTGGAGCCAATGAAGCATTTGTGCCAAATAAAGTATCCAGACTTGACTGAGAATCACTGTCAACAATTCTGCTTTTATCTGCACCTTGATCCATATATTCAACATTGATCGCTAATTCCCAGCCATTGCCAATATTTCCACCATATTGTCCCCAAAGATTCTGTGTGTCATTTGAACCACCACGAACACCAGCTTGAAAACCATTCAATTCCTGTGCAGTTTTGGTGATGATATTCACCACTCCTGAAAAAGCATCTGCACCATAGACAGATGAACCTGGACCACGGATCACTTCAATTCGTGAAATATTTTGAACATTGATTACTCCACTTGATGGAAAAATACCACTGGAAACATCTGACGATATTCGATGGCCATTTAATAAAATGAGTACCTGTGGTGTTTGAGATGTCTGAATACCACGAATAGATATGATAGAAGATGCCGTTAATGTTGAAGGACTCATATGAAGGCCAGGCACAGACTCCAAAACTTCATCGATGGTTAAAGCACCCATTGCTTCAATATCTTTGGCAGTAATTAATGTTGCGACAGCTGGTGTTTTTTCAAGTGGAACGGCTGTGCCAGTTGCAATTTCTACCAGTGGCAGTTCATAAAGTCCTTCCAGAGAAATTTCATTCATAATACTCTGTTCAAGTTCATTCTTTTCGCTAGACGCCTGCACAGTCAAAGGTATTGAACAGACAAGAGTGAAACAAATAAAAAAGAAGCGTATTATCTTTTGTCTGATTTTAATATAGCCTATTACATCCTGTTTCATTTAATATACCAACGTTTGTAAAAGATGTGAGAAAAACTCAACTTATTCTTATACACCTACTTTTATTATTGTTATTAACTATAAATGATTTAAAAAGAAAAGATAAGAGAACACCACTATTTAGTCATAATTGTTGATAAAATTTTTTTATATTAAAAAAGTTTATGTAAGGCATCAATATCGTATTTGGTTGCCATTTCACAAACATAATTACCCAACTGTGAATACAACTTCTGTTCTTTTAAGTCTTTAGCATATTCACGAACACCTTTAAGGTTACCATCTTCAATAATCTGCTGAAGTTGTTGGCGGTATTTCTCAGGTAACTCAATTAATTGACCATGTATTGCAGTCAAATCATAAGACTGATTTTGTTCGTCATTAAACAATGTTTTGTAGTAATAATTGACACCAAGATATTGAGAAATTATTTGAAAAAGTTTTTCTGCATCCAGTGGCTTTCCGAGGAAAGCATCCGCGCCACTTGCGATTAACTTTTTTTCCTGTGCGCCCAAAACATAGGAGGATGTTAGAATAACAGGCAAATCAGGCTTAATGAGTTTAAGTTTTTTTAATAGTATTTCTCCATCCATGAGGGGCATTTTTACATCACTAATGACCAGATCAATAGGAAATTGATTGACAGAATTATCCAGCGTTTGCAAATTCTCAACTGATTCAAAATTATCAGTAGAAACAGAATTTTTTAATTCTTTTAAACAAGTAAACAGTGCTAACCCCTGTTTTCCATTATTAGCCAGAGTAACAGCAAAGCCAACATTTTCTAACAGATCACGTAAAAGTTCACGGCTAACATCATTATCATCAACAACAAGCAAATGCCATTGTTTTTTTTGTTGATTATTTCTATTGTCAATGGCAACAATTTTTTGACCAATATCTTGTTCTAAAAGAGACGATTTAACCTCAAGAAGCGGTATATCAAAAAAGAATCTTGACCCCTTATTCACTTCACTCTCAACTTCTAACTTGCCATCCAAGAGGTTAATAAAATTGGTGCAAATGGATAACCCAAGACCCGTGCTGTCTTCACCACTGGAAGCATTTGATTGATGAAAAGGTTCAAAAATTTTTTCTTGATCTTGTTTTGGAATGCCCTGTCCAGTATCTAGAATATTAAATTGAATTCGCTGCTCCTTCAGCAGCTTAACACTCAGTGTTATTTCACCATAAGCAGGTGTATATTTAACTGCATTACCCAATAGGTTGATGATAATTTGGCGTAATTTTCGCTCATCACCTGACACAACTTTAGGGATATCAATAGTTACATCAACAGATAGTACTAAATGTCGACGTTGACAACGTGGTAACAACATTTGCTTCACATCATCGATCAATTGGTGCAAATTGAAATGTGTTTCACTCTTTTCCATCAGTCCTGATTCAATTTTACTCAGGTCTAAAACATTATTAATTAAGCTCAGTAAATGATTTCCACATCGCTGAATTGTATTGAGATTCCGTCCCTGTGATTCACTCAGCTTGTCTTCTCTGCTCATCAAATCGGCATATCCCAAAATACCATTGAGTGGTGTTCGTAACTCATGACTCATATTGGCAAGAAAACTAGATTTGGC
This sequence comes from Gammaproteobacteria bacterium, assembly GCA_016744395.1. GTDB lineage: Bacteria > Pseudomonadota > Gammaproteobacteria > GRL18 > GRL18 > GRL18. The sequence goes on from JADGEK010000009.1 coordinate 43,076, forward strand.
TCGATTGGCCACTTCTGCATCGATTTTTGCTTTTTCAAGGGCTTCAGTCCGACTTTTTACAGCCAACTCTAATTCTTCAATGTGTTTCTGATTTTTTTTATAATAGCTGGACTTCATCGCCAAAGACAAAGCCAACTGCTTGGCTTCCATAGTATCAAATGGTTTTTTTAACAAAAGCAGTCGATGAGAAAGACCTAAGATGTCACTAAAATCATCCCAAGTATAGTCAGAATAAGCCGTGCAAATGACCATTTCAAGCTCAGGATGTTTTTTCCAGATATGTTGTATCGTTTCAATGCCATTCCAACCAGGAGGCATACGCACATCCATGAACACAATAGAATAGGGCTGCTTTTCAAAATAGGCCTGATCGACCATTTTTGCAGCTTCTTCCCCCTGAAAGGCAAAATCCAGCTTGAATGTATAGGGGTTGTGTTTGAAAGCTGATACAGGTGATTCAGCAAAAACTTCAGACATTAATTCATCAAGCTCTTGCTCTTCCACATCTACCAATAATAATTCAGGGGTTAAGATGGACTTGAAGTCATTATGAATTTGTTGATTATCATCAACAATGAGTACTCGAACATTTTTACTTGTATTTGAATGATCTACTTCAATGCTTGTTGTCATTTTGACATTACCACTGTTTTATAATTTTATTGTACTGCCTTATTAGGGAAATATTTGACCCTTTTTGCATTGTTTCAAAGATTCTATCAAATTTTTCTTCGTGTATTGTAAATTGCTTAAGAATTTCTGGGTCAAAGTGTTCAGGCTGTGTCCTTGAATCACCTTGAGTAATGATATTCATGGTCTGCTCATGTGAAAAGCCTTTTTTATATGGACGCTCTGATCTTAGAGCATCATAAACATCACACAGGCTAGTGATACGTGCAGAAACAGGAATATCCTGACCAATCAAGCCAATAGGATAGCCAGAACCACTATAAGATTCATGATGTCCATAGGCAATTTCAGCAGCCATTTTAAGTAATTCATTATATTGGCTTTTTTTGCTTAATATTTCACCACCTATCGTGGCATGCGTTTTCATTACATCCCATTCAAGCTTATCTAAAGGCCCTTGTTTGTGAAGAATATTATCAGGAATACCGATTTTTCCAACATCATGTAATGGTGCAGCATAGAGAATTATTTCACAATCATGTTCCGACCACCTGAGTTTACTGGCAAGTAATGCTGAATAGAGTCCCAGTCGATTGTTATGCATGCCTGTCTCATAATCACGGTATTCCGATGCAACTGATAGCAGTGAAAGTGCATCTTCATAGGCATGATGTAATTCATGAGTTCGTTGTTCAACTTGCTCAGAAAGGCTATATCTCAGCTGGCTTAGTTCAATATGGGTATGAATACGAGCAAGTAATTCCTGTCGTTGAAAAGGTTTGGAAATATAATCAACACCTCCTGCCTCAAGTGCCTGCACTTTGCTGTGAACATCATCCAAAGCAGAAAGAAATAAAATCGGAGTATGTTTTAGAACAGGATCATTCAAAATCTGATGTGCTGTTTCAAAACCATCCCAGCCTGGCATCATGATATCCAATAAAATCAAATCGGGTAGTTGATTCTGTGCAATTTCAAAACCTCGCTCTCCACTGGTTGAAACCAGAACATTATATTGTTCATGTTCTAGTATATTTTCGAGCAAACCAAGGTTTTCTGGTGTATCATCAATTGCTAAAATTGTTAGATTCTTTGCCATTCAGCCATCCTGCGTGTATTCTTCTTATTATTAATATAACATACTATCTTTAAGGTTATTAATTTGCAATTATTATGGCATCTAGTATACGAACAACATTAATACGACGAGTTACTATTATTTTGGTCATATCATTTATTGCCGTATTATCAATCGTTGCGATAATGACAATTTACACGGCCAACACCAATTTAAAAAATTCTGAACAACAGCTATTTCAGGCTTTAGTGACCAAGGGAAACACTTTGGTTGTAAACAATAGCCAGGCATTAATTGAAATGGTCAGTGATAATTCATTTTCAGCCATTCACAATCTCGTGTCCGCTACGGTAAACAACGATAATGATATTGTTTACGGGGTTTTTATGGATACCTCTATGCAACCCTGGACAATTATTAATCAGCCTTCAGCAGAAAAAAATGGAGCACAATACCCTGTTTTAAATGATCCACTTTCTCTGTGGGCTGGTAATTTGGCACAGAGTGGTTATATAAAAATTGATTCTAATTCTCTCCCTCCTTATTATGCAGATAATCATAAAACAGTTATTTATGAGTTTGCTGCACCCGTATTTGGTGCATCTGAACAAGAGATTGAGGCAAACACAGACAAATCCACACCAAATCAATTATTAGGTACCATTCGATATGGTATTTCTACCTATCAATTAGAAAATGCAAGAACAAAGGCAAAATTTTTCACTTTAAACATTATGCTTATGACTTTATTTATCATATTTCTACTGGGTTGCATGGCTGTATTTTTTTCTTATATGGCCACACGTTATACAGCGACACTTATTAGTCAACCACTTGCGGAGTTGTCACAGGCTACAGTCGATATTTCTCAAGGAAATTATAACACTCCCATCATTATTAAGAGTGATAATGAAGTCGGCATATTAAGCAAAAGTTTTGATACGATGCGGTTAAAAATTAAAGAAGCTTTGGAGCAATTACTACTGCACCAAAAAGACTTAAAGGACAAGAACAAACGTCTTAAAATCACTCAGGATGAACTGACAAACCTAAATCAACATCTCGAAGATAAAGTAAATGAACGTACTAAAGAACTAAAAGTAGTACAAGACAAGCTTGTTAAAACAGCCCGTGCCGCTGGTATGGCAGAAATTGCAATTAATGTACTACACAATATCGGTAATGTCATTAATAGCGTTAATGTCGCCAATCAGGACAATTACGCAATGCTTAAACGTTCAAGAATTTCAGGCATTACAAAAACAAGTGAATTAATTGAACAACATCGAACAAACATGGGCCAATTTATAAATAATGATCCAAAAGGTAAGAAATTACCCGAGTTATTAAAAAAACTGGGGATAGCACTCAATAAAGAACATCAGGCTCTGCTTGAAAATTCTAAAAGAATGAATCAAAGTATTGGCGTTATAGGAAATATCATCGCAACTCAGCAAAAACTTGCTAAGAGCAGCTTGTATATTGAAAAGCTAGATTTTCAATCAATTATTAACGAAATACTGGATATTCAAAAAAATAGTTTTGAGAGTCACTCCATTCAGGTAATCACTCATTTTAAAGAGGTTCCTCCCTTGTCAGCTGATCAAGCAAAACTACATCAAATATTAACCAATCTTATCGTTAATGCTAAACATGCTTTGCTGGGTAATTCTAAAGATAATCGCATCTTAGACATAAAATTATTTGCAGACCTAAAGTTTTTTATATTCACAATAAAAGATAATGGCAGTGGAATTTTAAAAGAATCGATTACTGATATATTTCAACATGGTTTTACAACTAAAAGTAATGGGCATGGTTTTGGCTTACATTCATGTGCCAACTTGATTGGAGAAATGGGAGGAAAAATAAATGCACAAAGTGATGGACTCGGAAAAGGTGCTTCTTTTATAGTAAAATTACCAATAAATAATCAGTTTTTTGATGAATCAATAGTAAATTAAATTGTAACTATTCAGCATGAATTTCTAAAAAAAATTTAAAACGAAGAGACCTCGGAGGTCTTAGAATTTATAATGGCTTAAATCGATCCACAGATCGAAATATGCAAAAAAATCTCATGATAGAATTGCTCTATTAAATGAGTAATTGAAACATTCTCGCTCGGTGAAGTGCTTATGAATACGAATGGTCAGAGGTTTGACTTGTCTTCCTTACAGTCGTTTTATAGGCTCTTCATCGAGTGGGAAACATTTCTCTTTCTGTTGATCTTGAACTACTGCAATGCTCACTTAGCTGTATGTATAGAACAACTTAAAAAACCTTTATTTTTGTCTTTTTAGAAACAAATGGTGACATTTGATTGACTTTAATATACAGATTAAAATAAAAAGAGTTAAAGTGATTTTACTTGACAGCAATTTTATTAATCACTAGAATAGCTCAAAATTTTTGTGGTGCTTTATCCAAATAAAAAGTGATAAAGCAGGGAAGTTGGTTAAATGCCAACGCTGCCCCCGCAACGGTAATTGATTGTACAATAGTAAAGCCACTGTCCAGTGCTTCCAATGAAGAAGCTTTGAATGGGAAGGAACTATTCATACGTAAGAATCTCTTTATAAATTCTTACCCCTCATAAGCCCGGAGACCGACCATTAAAATCACTCTTAGCTATGCGGTGGGCGTGCAACGGGTCAGTTTGCCAATCGTTGCTAAACTCACTATCTGGCTTTCTTGATCCTTTTGCTCTATAGCACATAATTTGTATCTTACCCCTGCATTATAATTTACTTTTTCATTCACACGGGGTGTGTGTTCAGGGATCATTATGACTCAAAAATCACCTAATTTATTAACGCCATCAACTATTACTTGCTTACTACTATCAAGTTTTCATCTTGCGACTGTACATGCTGAACAAAATCAAGATAATTCAGAAATTGTGGTGACTGCCAATCGTACAGCCAATACAGTCGATGAAACATTAGCACCAGTCACTATTATTACCAAAGAAGATATCGCACGCACGCAAGCAAGTTCTTTACCAGAGTTATTGCAAACCACTCCAGGATTAAGTTTTACTGGAAGTGGTGGCTTTGGAAGTGCATCAGGGTTTTCAATGCGAGGCACTAATACCGATCACATTCTTTATCTCATTGATGGTGTCCCTATAGGTTCTGCAACCAGTGGCCAGACTTCCATTCAGTACATTCCTATTGCACAGATTGAACGCATTGAAGTGGTAAGAGGCCCGCGCTCCAGTTTATATGGTTCGGATGCTATTGGGGGAGTTGTACAAATATTTACTCGTAGATCAGGTGAAGAAAACTTAACTGCCAGTGCAGGTTATGGTTCAGATAACACCAAAGAAATGACAGCCAACTATTCAAATGGTAATGAAAATTCTCACTTTTCAAGTGGCGTTTCAATTTTCAATACCGAAGGATATGATTTTTATGGTTATAAGACAGGCTTCCCCGCACCCACTGCAAATCCTGCCGATCAGGATGATGATAGTTATAGCAATTATTCACTTTCTTTAAATGGTGATCACAAACTGACAAACTCATTAAAGCTCTCGGGCTTGTTTTTACGTAGCCAGGGTGAAAATGAATTTGATGGCTACGCTAATAAAGATTCATATACAGATTTCACCAGTCAAGTAATGAGTGGGACTCTGGGTTATCAAGCCAATGAACTATGGAATACACAGCTAACAATCAGTCGCAGTTATGATAAGCAGTATAATCAATTGGAAGATAACACCTCAAAAACTCGTTTTAATACAAGCTCTGATTTAATCAGCTGGCAAAACAATATCATTGTTCGAGATTATGATCTATTAACTTTGGGCTTGGATTATAAAGAAGATAAAGTAGACAGTAGCTCTAATTACACGGAAGACAGTCGTTGGAATCAAGCTGCTTTTGTTCAATATCAATACGTTGGTGATGTGTTCAATACCCAAGTGTCTTTTCGGTATGATGATAATGAATCCTTTGGTTCTCATAATACCTGGAGTTTTGCTACAGGGTTTAACCTCGATGAAAACGTTCGTGTGACCACTTCTTATGGGACTGCATTTAAAGCCCCTACATTCAATGATTTATACTGGCCCGCTGATTCTTTTTTTAAAGGTAACCCAGATTTGAAGCCAGAAGAATCAGAAAGTTTTGATTTTGGTCTTGAACTAACAACAGGTGAAACACTGTGGACTGCCCACTACTTTGACACCAATGTGACTAACCTGATTGCCTACGTGAATTCCTACCCATCTATCAGCATGATGGAGAACGTCAATAAAGCCAATATCAGTGGTTTTGAGCTCACAGTGGCAACCAATATTTATGGCTGGCAGTTAACAGGTAATGCTTCTTTTATAGATCCCACTGACGATGAAACAGGGCTTATGTTATCCAGAAGAAGCAAAAGAAACCTGAATATTTCCCTGGATAAAACGACAGGCGCTTTCAGTTATGGGGCCTCAGTCATTGCCAGCTCAGAACGATTCAATAAAACCAATGAAAGAGAACAACTGCCTGGTTTTGGCCTGATGAACATCAGGGCCGCATGGGAAATAAACAAACAATGGACTATCAAAGCAAAAGTTGATAACCTTTTTGATAAAGAATATGCACTGACTCAAAATGGCGGCTTTGACTATAATCAACCTGATCGATTTGTCTTTACGTCAATTCATTATCAAATGTAAGCACTTTCCTGCTATCCTCTTTTTCGAGTTAAATTGAGGATAGTAATGAGATTTATATAACTGAATGAAGTTAAAAAAGCATCCATTAATATTTTTAAGCAGTCTTATTCTGCTGGTTTTTCTGAGTTTTAATTTTGCCCTGCTCACTGGTTCAGGCAACCTGTCATCTCAAGAATTCTTTTCTCTTTTCTTTTCCCTAATCGATGGAACGGCTTCGCCTTTACATCAAAGTTTAGTGTTTGAATTGCGTTTGCCAAGAGCTCTGGCTGCTTTTGCAGCAGGTGCCCTACTCTCAATTGCTGGTGTTTTAATGCAAGTGCTATTAAGAAACCCATTAGCCGACCCCTATGTACTGGGCGTCTCAGGTGGTTCGGCATTGGCAGCCCTACTGGCAATGCTTATGGGGTTTAATACCTTATGGCTCACAGGCAGTGCTTTCTTAGGGGCATTATTATCCATTTTTCTGGTTTTCTCATTTGCTCATAGCCAAGGTTGCTGGACCATTTCCAGACTATTACTCACAGGAATCATTTTAGCTTCAGGCTGGGGTGCCTTAATCAGTTTCGTATTGGTCATCTCACCACCCGAAAAAATTCATGGCATGTTGTTCTGGCTTATGGGTGACCTCAGTTATGACAGGCCGTTATTACCGTCTTATTTAATTTTGCTATTTGGTTTTATCTTTACAATGGCAATCAGCCGTCAACTTAACATTCTATTGTGGGGAGATATACAGGCAGGTAGTCTTGGCATTAACATTAGGCGACTGAGAACATACATCTTTTTTATATCCTCATTACTCACTGCTGGCGCCATCACATTGGCGGGCAGCATTGGTTTTGTGGGCTTAGTCATACCTCATCTGGTACGTCTGATGATTGGTACCGATCACCGCTTACTTATCCCTGCCAGTGCACTGATGGGTGGTGCTTTATTGATTATTGCAGATACCTTAGCCAGAACCATGTTATCGCCACAACAATTACCCGTGGGTGTTCTCACTGCTTTAATCGGTGTGCCGCTGTTTCTTTATTTATTAAAAAGGAGCCAATAAAATGTCTCTGAAAATAAAGAATTTAAGCCTTTCAATTGCTGATAAAGCCGTATGTACTCAACTGGATATCAGTTTTAATCCTGGTGAGTTTTGGGGCATAATGGGCGTTAATGGCGCAGGTAAAACAACACTTTTACAAACCATCATCGGACTTCCCAATCACAGTACACAACTCAATTCAGATTCAGGGAAAATTACTCTGAATGAACTCAATATCTATGATTACAAACGACTGGAGTTGGCAAAAAATATAGGATTGATGTTGCAGGAATATGAGTATAATTTTCCTTCAACCGTGCTTGAAGCCACATTGATTGGACGTCACCCGTTTATAAATAATTGGCAATGGGAAAATAAAAATGATAAAACCCTTGCAAATAAGGCCTTAGATGCAGTGGGCATGGCCAGTTTTTCTGAACGCTCTGTCAATACACTGTCAGGTGGAGAAAAAAGACGATTGAATTTAGCTACTCTTTTGACTCAAAATCCTGATTATTATTTACTAGATGAGCCCGTTAATCACCTCGATTTAAAAGCCCAGCTCGAAATTTTAAGCCTGCTAAAAAATATATTTAAACAGAAAAAACAATGTGGCATCATGGTCATTCATGATCCCAATCTGGCGTATCGGTACTGCGATCACATGCTATTACTGTATGATAATGGCCAATGGATATCAGGTAAGACACAAGATATTCTAACTCAGGACAACCTCAGCCGTTTATATCACTGCCCTATTCATCAATTAAATGATGAACAACACACTCTTTTTGTGCCTTTGCACGCTTGAAACAGAACCAATAATGACCCACAAACACACCTTGAAAAATCCATTTCATCCAGACACTCTTATCAATTTTTTTATTATTTTTTGTTACTTAGCGGTGAGCACACCTGTTTGGGCACAAGTCCAGGTAGTTGATGATTCAGGCCAAATAATCACTCTGAAACAGCCCGCGAAAACAATCATCAGTTTATCGCCTGGACTGACTGAATTAATTAGCTCTGCAGGTGGCCTGCCACTACTCAAGGGAGTCGTTAGCTATAGTGACTATCCTGAAGCAGCAAAACAGTTACCACAAGTGGGCAGCTATAATGCATTAGATATCGAAAAAATTCTGGTAATGCAACCCGATTTAGTCATTGCCTGGCAAAGTGGTAACCCTAAGCATCAGGTAGAGCAATTAAAAAAACTGGGACTCACCGTTTACATCAGTGAACCCAATGATTTTATGGACATCCCTGTCACTATAAAAAAACTGGGGAAGTTAATGGCGACTGAAGAAATTGCCAAAAAAAATGCTGAGAGTTTCATTAGGCAATTTGAAGCTCTTAAACAAACCTATCCAAATAACAAAAATAAACAAAGCATTTTTATTCAAATCTGGAATAATCCTGTTATGAGTGTCAATGAAAAACATCTGATATCAAAAGTCATTACATTTTGCGGAGGCAGCAACATCTTTGCCAAGGCAAAAGGTTTAACTCTTGAACCTTCAATTGAGTCCATATTGGAAAACAACCCCAAAATTATTATTGCTACTGGTATGGCAGACACGTCAAAAGCATGGCTGAAAAGATGGGAACAATGGGGGTTTTTAGATGCCGTTAAAAATAAACGATTATACGCGACTAACCCCGATCATCTCGTACGACACACCCCAAGAATAATACTGGGCATTAAAGACATCTGTAGAATTATTAATAGATGAAGGCTTTTCTTTTCAATCACCACTCAAGATTACAGTCCGTTTTTATAGACTTCAGCTAAAATCTCTTTCGCGCCTCTGGAGAGTAAGTCATCTGCAAGCTCAATTCCCATTTTTTCAGCATCACTGGCAAGACCTGCAATAGTGCCTTCAACCAACTCTTTGCCATCTGGAGAACCAACAAAAGCACGCATGGATAAATTATCACCGTCTAATTCTGCAAAGCCACCAATAGGCACCTGACAGCCACCTTCCAAACGTTTATTTAAGGCACGTTCAGCGGTCAGGCGAATGGTGGTTTCATCATGTGCCAGTGCAGAAATTAATTCATGGGTTTGCTCATCATTAATACGGCACTCAATACCAACAGCTCCCTGTCCCATAGCGGGTAAACTTTGCTCTGTCGATAGGTAACTGGTAATACGGTCTTTCATTTCAAGACGAATCAAACCTGCTGCCGCTAAAATAATCGCATCATATTCACCATCATCCAGTTTCTTTAGGCGAGTATTGACATTGCCGCGTAAAAATTTAATTTGTAAATCTGGGCGGTATTTCAGTAACTGGCTCTGACGGCGCAGACTGGAAGTACCCACCACTGAACCCCTGGGTAAATCATCCAACTGGGAAAAAGTGTTTGAAACAAAAGCATCTCTGGGATCTTCACGCTCACAAATCACTGCAAGATGCAGACCTTGAGGAAACTCAACAGGGACATCTTTCATTGAGTGGACAGCAATATCAGCATCACCTGCGAGCAGACCTTCTTCCAATTCTTTAACAAATAATCCTTTGCCGCCGACTTTAGCCAACGGTACATCCAGGATTTTATCCCCTTTAGAAACCATTTTGACTAATTCAACTTCCAAGTCATCGTGTTTTGCAAGTAATTCATCTCGGACAAAATAAGCCTGCCATAATGCCAGGGGGCTTTTTCGGGTTGCAATTTTGATTGTTTTTTTGCTCATAATGCTCTGTCAACTAAAGTGTATTTATAAAAGAAGCAATTGTACCAGACTCATGAAAGATTCTCATTTTTTAGTTCTAATGAAATATAAACTATTTGTTTTGATCTATTGTCTTTATAAATACTGACTTATAGTTCGCGGGACAAGCCAGCAATACATTGAGCAATATTGTGACTCAGTCTAAAAGAGTGGCCATTGATGTCGTACTTTCTGACATGTGCCCTATTGATTAATCTGAATTAAGTTTCAGTTTTAATTTTAAAACAAACTGTTGCAAGCTTATATTATCAGGATCGAGTTCTAATAACTTTTCCGCATAATGATAGGCTTCTGCAGAATTATCATTATCCTGATTAATCGATACCAAAGCCGTTATAATTTCTTTATCAGCAGGATGTAACAAATAGGCTTTATTTAAAATAACCAAAGCCTCTTCAGGTCGTTGATATGAATTCATAGCAATACCGTAAACATAACTGTAATGAGGATTTTCTGGCGCTAACAAAGCGGCATGAGCCAAGGAAACAATAGCCTCTGAAAGCAGTCTTAAGCGCACCTGAATGAGCCCTGTTTCATGATAGATATCAGCATTATCAGGTATCTTCGTTATGCCATTTTGCAAGACTTGAAGCGCATCTTTTTCTCGATTTAAATTACTGTAAAAAGTGGCTAGCTTTAGCCAGACACCTGGTGTATCAGATTTGACTTGAAGTGCCTGACGATAAGCTCTTTCTGTCTCCAGATAGTTGCCCAATTCATAATAGGTGTCTGCTGAATGCATCAAAAGTTGAGATAACTCTTCTGCGGATGGCGTTCTTGGTACAAATCGTTCATGATGAAGACATGAACTTTGATAATCTAATAAAACAGGATGATCAAGGCATTTCTCAGACGATCCAGCTCGCCCTAATGACTCCTGAGAAAAAGACAAGCCATAGGAATTTACAGAACTGAGTAAAATCAATGAGCAGAGAATAAATTTATCAGTCAAAATACTTCCAAAGCACAAATGATTAGAATAGCATCCAATGTAACAAAATAATGCCTTTAGTTAAAAATTATGTAAAATATACTTCATTAAACCCATTTTATGACGAATTGCAGCCTATATGAGAACGATACTTCAAGATACAATTTTAACACAACGTAAAATTCTGGTTGATTTACTGAAACAACCTCTGTCAAAACTGGTTTTAAAACTGGCAACTGACATCACAAATACTGTTAAATTAGAAGCCGCTTTGCACGAAGCATTCCCCGTTTTTCAACATTGTAAATACCTCTATATCATGGATAACAATGGTATTCAGATCACACAGACTATTTTAGCTCATAGCAGTGAATCCAGAAGCCTGGGTAGAGATCGTTCCAAACGTCCCTATATGCTGCATGACTTCTCTGTCGATGACTTTTCACTGTCAGAAGCTTATATCAGTAAACACAATAAACGTCCATCAGTCACAGCAATTCATGTGATTAAAGATCACCAAAACACTCTCATTGGCTACCTGGGAGTAGACTATGATTTAAGAGAATTGCCAGGCACCAATCACCTTTATAAAGAGAACTATAAATGGCAGCAAATTAAAGGCGATCCAGCCATTCGCAGTGGTCTTTTTGCACAACAACGAATGCAAAGTGATATGGATAATCATCTTGAAAATGTGTTCGCCCTCATGCAGGCACTAATTTGTGAACACGGTGTTTTTCATGGAAAGTTTCATTTTTCCAGTAGCCGAACGACCATCTGGCTATTTGATGATCCTTATAACTATCGCCTTTTAAGCATGAATGAATTGAATGATCCTGATATCTGTCTGGCTTACCCGCGACATCCATATTCTGAACTTGCACAAGTGCCTGAGGCTGCTATACCAAAAATATTTGAATATTTCCAACAATTGCGTTTTGCAGATGAAATCATTTATTTACGTGCAGGCTCTATTAATGTGGTCAATGGTATGATCAGTCTCAATTTTTCTTGTGACGGCTCTCATTATTTACCCTATCAAGAATTTTTAAATAAAGGTATGGGATTTTGGTTTGGCACTGAGGAAATTGATCCCTTTCAATACGATGAACTCATTGAGATCATTTGCGGTAAAGGCTGTGAATTTGTTTATAAACTCATTAAACAACACCGACAGGGAAATAAAGTAGAGGAACTGAGTAACATACCTCACGTTGAACAAGACAAAATAGTGAAAGAGCTGGAAACCATTATGCAGGTCTACAGTCATACCAATTAAAATTGAAAGTAACTACAGTAATGTCAACTTCATTAAGCGCATTATATTAAACTCTAAAGCGATTGAATAATGAGTAATGTTTGAGCGGACAGCTTATTATTCACAAATTGACCTGGATAAGAAAAAACCTGTTCCACTTTTCCAGAAAAAGTGGCATAAAGTTTCGTATGATCTAAGTGCCATTGCACATGGACTAATTTATTTTTGGCAGTCGCATATTGGGCCTTTGCTTTAGAATATAGAATTTGAGCTTGCTGAAGTTCCTGTTCTGACAGTACAGTTCTATCATATAGCTCTTCCGCCCTTTCAAACTCTTTTTTGGCTTCCACCTGATTTAATTGCTCAAAACTGAGTTTTGCCTTAGCCGCCAATAGATTACTCATAATCAAATCAGAATCAAATTCAAGCAGCAACTCACCTTTTTTAACCGTTTGACCCGAAGTCACATGCACCTTTTTTACCAGGCCTGTGATGGGTGAAGTTATTTCATAACCCGCAATTACAGTACCTTCTGCCAAAACATTAGTAGACCATAGCTGTACGCTAACAATTAGAAAGCAAGTCAACAAAAAGATACAATGTTTTTTCGAGATATAAGACATAAGCGTTTGTTTTTTATTCATAATAATTCATTACATTCCCAAGAAGTGAATCCAGTTTTGCCCAGGAAACTGCCAGTTCAAAAAAAGTTTGTGCTTTAAAAAGTTGTGCTTGACTGAGTTCTACCATGGCATCCCCCAAGTCACTGGTCACTTCCAGCTCATACAATGCTCTGCTTTTATCAAGATACAAATCACGATATTCCATATTAAAATCGGGATCCGAATATTGTTGTTTCAAGTCACTGATTTTAAGCCAGAGCTCTAAAACTTGCTGTTCCAGTTCATATTTGATTTGCAGTTTTTCTGCTTTTAATTGTATTAATTCCCCTGCTGCATGCTTGATTTTCGCATTTTCCTGACCTGCCTGATAAAGAGGTACCCTCACTTGAATACCTGCACGGTATTTATCAGAACTGCCTAAATCACGTGCATAGTCAGCAGCCTGTAAATGCACACTGAACACGGGGTACTTTTCTGCTTGAAACGCACTGAGTTTCAAGCGCATGGACTCAAGCTCGTGTTCAACAGCAATGAGCCGGGGATTTTTTTTATTGGCCAGTATATACAGCTGCTCAACATCTTCAAGTTTTCTACTCACCGATAAGGCAGGTAAAGCATCAAGGTTAGGTTTATCCAGTTTTATTGACAATTGACCAGGGTTAATGAGTTGAGCAAGGCGATGACGAGTCGCTCGTTGATCACTTAAGGCCTGAGTACGCTCCCTACGAGTGGCCCGGTAATCATTTTCGACCTTTAGCAATTCAATATCGGATATTTGTTTTAATTCAAATCTAGAGCGAACCTTATCAAGAGAAACAAAGTCAACAGCCATTGCCTCATTGGCATGGTCATAAATAATGTCCGCCAATAACACATTAAAATAGGCCTGGAGAATACTCACCTTACGTTTTGAAACATAGTCCGTATACAATGATTCGACTGAGGCCAGATGAGACTTACTGGCTTGAATATTCGCACTGGTTCGACCAAAGTCGTACAGTCGTTTGTGTATATCAAGACTGAGCTTACTGTCATTTGTTTCACTGGAAGGCACAATACTGGATGGATCCACATAGCGCAATCGGCCATTAATTTCAGCAAATATTCCCTCTTCAGATAAAGCCAAATCTTGGTCAGCCACAGCCATCTGGCGCTGCGCAGAATAATTCATTATTTCAGGTGATTCAGCTCGCTCTGCTCGGGCTAAAGCATATTTTAACGTCAAAGGTTCTGGCATTGTCGCTTGTGAATACGTTCCCAAAGACTCATTTTCTGAAAAGTCTGAAGCAACGACACTCAAAGGCAACGTCATAAAACAACCGATTACCCCCCAGGACATCACTGTATTTGAAAAAGAATATTTTACCATTTTACTGAGATTTTTTTGCTTTATGAGCTCTTTTATATTTTGAAAATTTTGTTTTCTCATATTCTTTATCTGCGACATACTGACCTAATAACAGAAATTCATCAACGCTTCCAGTTCGGCCTGTGAAGCGCATCACTCGTTTACCCTGCAAATCAAAAAAAGCAATTACAGGGGTTGCTCTGACACGGTTTTCTTTAAAAGCAAAGTCTTTTTGAGTCATTGCTTTACCTTGAAAATTAGTCATTTCAACATCCCCTTCAATATCAACAGAAAAAATTAAGAAATTTTTCTTATAATATTCCTGAACCGCTATCTGGTTAAGCACATTGGTTTTCATCCAATGACAGAACGGACACTCATCCATTTCAAAGAAAATTAAAATACCTTGCTTACCCTGCTCTTTTGCTGTTTCCAATTCCTCTGAAAAGTCACCAAAAGTGGCATCAAAAAAATGTTCTTCTGGATTTTTACTTGTTCCAGCAAAACTGCTTAATACCAAACCAAAACATAATACTAAAAAAGTAACACTTTTTATCCGGATGTTTGTGGTTATAAACTTACTATAAATACCAATAGACAATTTATTTCTCCTGTTAACTCTTGTCTGCAAATTGTGCAATCAATTTATTTAATCGACGTTCAGTGACCATACCTGTGATTTTTTTAGCCACATTACCCTCTTGATCAATCAGGATGGAGGTTGGTAAACCTCGTGGTTCACCTAAAGCATCAATAATTTCATCATTCACTCGGGTTATAGGGTAAGAGACCAGATACAAAGCAATAAACTTTTTCAAACGCTCATCTTTGAGTCCTGGTTCATAATTAACACCAATAACGACAGCATCTTCGTTGTCCAGATGAAAATCTGACAAATCAGGAATTTCTTTTCGACAAGGAGGACACCAGGTCGCCCAAAAATTAACCAAAACCCACTTTCCCTTATATTGGGACAGTTTATGCGTCTCACCTTCTGTATCTGTAAAAGAAAAATCAACGGCGAATGCTGTTGATGAAAGAAAAAGAGCAATAGTTAAGGTTAAAAGCTGAATAATTCGATTTATTTCTTGTTTTAACATAAAAATGGCCATGAGATTTTTTATCATATATATTTCGTTCTTTTTATTCGTTATAAGTTGTAAAGAGTATTTTTACGGGTACATTCAGAACCTCAGAAAGTGCCTTATTGCTTTGACCTATCAAGTGAGACAAAGGTTCCTCTGATGTTGATTTTGGTAATGGATAAGGCAATTTCTGATACAGATCCCATAGTGTTATGGGTTCCAAATCAATTCCAATAGCCCATTTATCAGCGTCAGTTTTTAAAATCCATCCTAATGATTCTAATTCTAACAGAATATCATTGAGTAATTTCTCATGCCGTAAAAAAGGTTCGTTGTGAATTTCTTCATCGCTTAATGTGTCACCTGTTAAAGAGGCCTTAGATAAAGTCCTAAGCACATGAAAAGCAGATTGAAATTGATGCACGGTATAGGAATGTTGAGAAATAGAGAAATCAAATAATGACATTGAGCGAGTGGTGACAGCCCCTAATAAGGTGACCAACCATGAAATATAAATCCAGATTAAAAAGATAGGTACAGTCGCCAAAGCGCCATAAAGACTGTTATACGTTGTATTGTGGCTGACATACAATGCAAAACCTCTTTTTGACAATTCGAAAAAGAGCGTTGCAGCCAGCCCGCCGATCAGAGCATGTAATAATTTCACTCGGGTATTAGGTACCACAAGATAAATTAATGTAAAGGCCAAAAATGTCATAATCATCGGAATCATTAATAACATCTGAGAACGCACACCAATGGAGTCTGCGGCACTGGTAATCAATGGCAGTGAAACAATATAAGATGTAACCATCAAACTCATTCCCATTAACACAGGCCCCAAAGTCAATACAGCCCAGTAAGTCAGAAAAGTACGTAATAGGTTTTTACCCTTATTAACACCCCAGATATGATTAAGAGCACGATCAATTTGCCACATAAGCATTAATGCCACAGCAAAGAGCCCTAGCAATCCCACCAATGTGAGCTGAGATGCCTTACCTACAAACTCATTGAGATAATCCTGTATCTGTTCACTGGACGAAGGAATAAAATTGGCAAAAATAAAAGATTGAATTTGTTGAAATAAATCCTGGAAAACCGAAAAGGATGAAAAGCCAGCGAAGATAACGGCCAGCAGAGGAACCAAAGATAAAAGAGACGTGTAGCTCAGTGATGATGCCGCTTCAGTACATCGTAGTTGTGTAAATCGTTGGAACACAAACAGAATAAAACGAAAAAAAATATTGAAATACTTCATCTGAATAAATATCTGCTTAATCTGTCCAATGGAAAAAATGATAGCAGGTAAACCTTTTTCAAAGCCTCTTATGACTTTTTCAATAAAAAAAGGGAGATTTTCATCTCCCTTTTTCAAGATTAAATACCTTTAAAGTATTCTATAGCTACTTAAAACGTGCTGCAACTGCTTTATCTTGCTCAGCACTTTGTTTTTTAGCCATTTCTGACTGCTGTAGTGCTTTAGTAGCCAAAGATGTTGCCTTAGCGGTATCCCCTTCTGCAAGCGCTTTTTCAGCTTGCTTGATGAATTTACCTGTATCACGCCAAGCATAGCCATCCGCAACAGCAACTTTAAGTTTTGCTTTTGCATCATTGATGATGTTTTGTACTTTTTGGTCATTTGCAGAAAGCGTCTTTTCAGTGGCCGAAGAGCCCGCTGAAGATGATTCTGTTGTTTGACAACCTGTTACAAGACCCATTGCTAAAGCAGCCACCCCCAGATACTTAGCATATTTTGTAAATTTCATTCTTTTAACGACTCCTGATTCTATTTATTCAGATGTTATTGTTAATTAAGATATTCTCAATTAAGCTCTGTTTCTTTAAGCTATATTCGTTTAAGCTATGCCAAAGTTACCACTGCCTTAGAAGACTGTCAAGGAAAGCCTGAAGCTAAACACAACCATAAAGATAGTTTAATGTACTAATATAAGGCCTTTTTATCCATTATAATGTATTTTTTTATAAGCTTAACCTATAAATCAGTATTATTGAGCGATAATTTTTACATACGTAACTTAAAATCTAGACTTTATCATTTTATGAACAAACCGTTAACTATTTAATAAAGGATTGAGAAGTTTCATGCCTCAAGTTTTAGTTTTATATTATTCCCGTCATGGTGCCACGGCCGAAATGGCACAACTCGTCTCCCGCGGTGTTGAAAAAATTTCAGGCATGCAGGCCATGCTAAGAACGGTACCAGAAGTTTCAACCGTCTGCGAAACGACTCAAAGTAGTATTCCCGATCAGGGAGCGCCTTATGTCAGCAATAATGATTTGGCCAATTGCAGCGGTTTGATACTCGGTAGCCCGACCCGTTTTGGCAATATGGCCGCACCAATGAAATATTTTATTGATTCAACTTCTGCTAATTGGATGTCAGGCCATCTTGCCGGGAAACCAGCAGGGCTATTTACTTCCGTATCCAGCCTCCACGGTGGCCATGAAACCACTTTGCTATCAATGATGCTGCCCTTATTACACCATGGTATGTTATTGGTTGGTACTCCTTATAGTGAACCAGAACTACTTTCAACCACCACTGGAGGCACACCCTATGGTCCAAGCCATCTTGCAGGCAAAGAAAGCAATATGCCCATCAGCCAGGATGAAAAAAATCTGTGTATTGCTTTAGGCCAGCGTGTCGCTGAAATTGCCTTGAAACTGAATAAAGCTTAAATTTAACCAAAAATAAAAAAGTCATCTTATACAATGCTTGATAATTCACCCGAAACACACAAAAAACTTCATTTTTATCAAAATTTGGCATTAATCGGTTATTTTTCTCTATTAATCATATTAATGATCAATATTGTTTGGCTTATCCCCTCTCAACATTTTCCCACAGCTCTTGTGTTGATTGTCATTGCTGGTCCATTACTGTTACCTATGCGGGGTTTGCTGAACAACGACCTTTACACTTATCAATGGGCACATTTTCTCACCCTGGCTTATTTTGCACATGGCATCAGCGAAGTGTCAGCCTATCCTGAGGTTTGGTATGCGGGGATTTTTCAGACATTAGCATCACTTGCCATGTATTTAGGCTGCGTTATGTACGCACGAATTTTTAAACAAGATTACAAGAAACAACTGAAAGAAAAAGAAGAGATAGAAAAGGAACAAACCCCTTAGCAATAGATTCATTGCCAGGTAGAGTCAGAGCATAGCATATGTCTACCATTTATAATCGGTAACTTAAGGCCTTTTAAGATATTTTGCTTAGAGGTATTGTTTAATGAAGGGTATAGTGACTTTTCTTTGTTCAGCCAGACTTTCATAATCCAGTTTTTCTAATAACGTCATTAAATCGGTCATATTTCGTGTTGCACGTTTAAGTAAATAGTTCGCAATGTCATCCGTCATTTCAAAGCCTTTTTGATGAGCGCGAAGCTTTAACACATCAATTTTATCGTGATCATTTAAAACTTTTGCTTGATAGGTCAGTCCCCAGGTCAGACGTGATTTCAAATCAGGTAAATGAATACCCAAGTTAATGGCACTATTATTTGCAGCCAATATCAGGCGGCCACTATTGTCACGTATGCGATTAAAAAAATGAAATAATGCTTCTTCCCATTGATGATCTCCACTGACATTATGTAAGTCATCAAGGCACACCAGATCCATCATTTCTAAGCCATCAAGCAATTCTGGTGGGTAATCATCATCCAGTTGCAGTGGAATATACAGTGCATTCAAACCTTTATTTTGATAATGCCCCGCAATCGCTTGCAGTAAATGTGTTTTTCCCGAGCCATTTTCTCCCCAAATAAAGACTAACTGTTCCTTTTCATTTTCTAACGAATGAAGTAGTTGTTGATTCTCACCAGCAATATAATTCTCAAAGGCCGCATTTTCTGGTGCTTGAAAAGAAAAAGGTAATTGATTTTTCATGTGTTTGTTGGCTATAAACTCTTAGTCATAACAGGTGAACACAACTATTTGTCATTCACCTAAAATGAACATTATAATATTTGTACCAAAATTCATAAACAGTTAAAGTTGAAATTGTCGAACCATGTTAACAAAAAAACCTTCTATTCCACTACAACGCATTCAACACCCATTGTTCCAAGACAAAGGGCTCACTCTTGATTTATTAAGAATAGATAAAACCGATCCCATCATTTCTGGAAATAAATGGTTTAAGCTCAAATACAACCTGATTGAAGCAAGACATCAAGGCTTAAGCACTCTCGTCAGCTTTGGCGGGCCTTACTCCAATCATTTGCATGCGCTGGCCTCAGCAGGAAAGGCAAATCACTTTAACACCATAGGAATCATTCGTGGAGAACCCCATTTACCTCTGAACCCCACCTTATCTGATGTTAAAGAACAGGATATGGCACTTTACTATATTGATCGAAAAACTTATCGAAGCAAGCATCTACCCAAAGTGATTAAATCCATAAAACAACTCATTGCCAAAGAAGATCCTTTCAATGAAGGTGATAAAGCCGATCAATTCTATCTGGTTCCAGAAGGAGGAACCAATCAATTAGCGGTTAAGGGTGCTTCAGAAATTGCATCTTTCATTCCCCATGATGCGAACTTTATTTGTGTACCCTGTGGAACTGGCGGCACAATCGCTGGAATTATTACAGGACTTTCACTTAACAGTTCAATAAAAATTCCCCCTCAAAAAACAATACTCGGTTTCCCGGCAATGAAGGGTGGACACTTTTTACAACAGGTGATTCAGGAACTCATCAATGAACACCTCCAACCCACAGCCATAAATCACTCACAGATATCATGGAAATTAATCAATGACTGGCATTTTGGTGGTTTTGGAAAAATTAATAAAGCACTCGCATTATTTATTCAGGATTTTGAAAAAAAATGTTCAATAGAACTCGATCCAATTTACACAGCGAAAATGATGTATGGTATTGTAAGCATGATCGAGGATGATTTTTTCCCCCGCGGCAGTAAAATTATTGCAGTACACACTGGGGGACTACAAGGAAAAAGAGGCATGGAAGACAAAATAAACTCGCTATTAACAAAATAGTTCTAAGCATCAATAGATTGATAGTCACAGCCCAGACACAGTTCAACTAATCCAAGGGGATAAAACAAACTTCATGGAACTTAAAAATACAATTTTACAACTTTTTCCCAAGCTCAATAATGCCATTGGTACCGATGGCATCAATATACTGGAACACTCACAACAGATGACGATTCCAGAGGGAACCATAGTTTTCCATCAAGGTGATCAGTGCCTTAATTATTTATTGATTATTTCTGGCTCTGTCAAAGTAATTACCCGGGCAGAAAATGGACGTGAAATTGTTCTTTATCACATCACCAGTGGTGGCTCCTGTGTATTGACCACCAGTTGCCTGATTTCATCCGAGGACTACCCTGCAGAAGGCGTCACTGAAACCGATATTTTAGCACTTGCTATTCCAAAACCTGTTTTTGAGCAATATATGGGCGAGTCCAAGGCATTTAGGAAACAGGTCTTTCATTCTTATGGTGACCGCCTGATTAAATTGATCACTCTGGTTGAAGAAATCAGCTTTGCCAAACTGGATATTCGACTCGCAAAATACTTATTAACCAATGGTTCAGTCAATACGCCGATTCGAACCACCCATCAGGCTTTAGCCACTGAGCTTGGTTCTGCACGGGAAGTCATCAGTCGACAGTTAAAAGAATTTGAAAACAGAGGCTGGGTTAAATTAAATCGAGGTAAAATAGAAATTACAAATCATGATGCTTTAGCTCATTTATTACCTTCAATCGGCTAAAGGTATGACTCTTTAGTGTGATTCTTTTATAAAGGCCCTATATGCTACAAATCATGTATAGCCATTTTATGCTTCAAATATATTAAAAATAATTTTTTAGCTTTATTTCAAAAACCGCACCAGAGGCCAGATAATGTACAGCAACATCTAATTGCAGCTCAATTTTGATCTTTTTTAAAGCCATGCCCTGGCCACCAGTATAGGCAATATCATGATTGATTTTTCCATCTTCCTTTTCAAAATAGTGTCTGACGACCCCGTCTACAAATCGAGATAGAAAATCATCACTCCTATCTTGGACTGAAAATGATTTTCTCGGTTTTATAATTTTTTCCCCATAACCATTATCCACCACGGTAAGAACAATATGTTGTTTCACCTGATCAACATAGAGGATGATCTTGATTCCAGGAAACTGACTTAAATATTTTTGCTGCACAAATGCAGCATGGGAAAAACTGTCAATGGCATTTTGATAAGCATCTTTAACAACACTTGCTATAATTGTTGCATCGCCAGCAGTTGTGCTTAGTGAGCTTATCAGTTCATCATACAATTGAGGCATTATCACCACTTCAGAAAGTACATCACTCTGCTCCTGCTTACTCATTGTATGCCATAGGCTAAACATTGGATTATTAAAAATCATCGAGAATTGGGCTAGAATTGAGAGATCATCATGATCTAGGTTATTTCTTTGCAAATACAGGTTGAACACTTTATTGAGTTCAAGCAACGTAAGATTTTTTTTCGTTTTATGCTCATCAATCAGATAGTCTTCTGGATGATAAATTACGGGGCCTTCTTTCAAGGTTTTGCTTCTAGCTGTGAATATTTCAGATTTAACGATCATCGTATTCCCCAAACTTCAGGACGTGATACTTATTAACTATTTTTCATTAACTTATCTGTTAATTCGTGGGTATAATACAGGCTTGATAAGAACCTTATTAATTTTGGGAGAATATGAATAATCACCTCTATCCTGTATCAGTCTTTCCCCCTTATTTTTCTGTTTAGAAATAACTTTTAGTCTGAGCTTGAGACTTTTTCGCTTTCTCTCATCTTTTTCATTGTCCAGTTGAGCTTCAATATTGATTGCTTTCTCTTCCAGTACATTTAAAATTTTTTTCATTTTTTCAATATATTTTTTATTAGGCTCTTCTTTTAAAAACAGTTTCTTAAGATAGTACAGTGCTTTTTTAAATATCATTAGAATTAGCCTTTTATTATTAATTGACTTCTGATTTTATTAAGTAAAAGCTTTCTTAGCATTCCTAATCTTTAGTCTTGTATCTAGAATACACAATAATTATGACAGTATTATTACAAGTAGCGTCCACAATACTTAATAGCATTT
>JADGEK010000009.1:65716-82503 GCA_016744395.1 Gammaproteobacteria bacterium
AGTTTCCCTTCAATAAACAAATTTTTAAGAAAATATCTATTTTAAGTGACATTATCACTTAACGTATTTTATTTATCTGGCACAATACTTTCACTGAATAAATAAAAAATAATTTGGAGCTTAATAAATGAAAAACGTTGGTGGAATAGATAAGATTTTACGAATTGTTGCGGGTATTGCTTTAATTGCATCAGTCTTTTTAGTACCTGTTATGAATCCATGGGGTTGGATTGGTGTTGTTCCTTTACTCACTGGTTTATTTAACTTTTGCCCACTTTATCCACTAATTGGTCTTAACACTTGCAAAAAGTGTGAAGAATAATTAATACAGACATTCGCAAACAATCACATATTGTTTGAGCTTGGTAGTGTTATTATTGAGTGAGTTTATAGCTCACTCGTTATAGTTGCTAACTCATGGCGTGACTATAGCAAGGTGTTTTTTTATAGTGCAACTCTCCCCCCCATTGCATAATTATTTTAAAGCACCTTGCTATAGTCATAAAATACTCCTCCCAACGCAATAAAGAACAACACACCAGCACTGAAAATATCTTATAAAACATTTTACTTACAAGCTGATTTAATATTGATATAATTCAACGACTTTAATCTTTTTAGATAAATGAGAATTATCAACAATGAATAACACCACTCAATTAAAACAACAGTTTTCTAAAATGATGAACTTTCGTCATGCTTGTAAAGTATTTGATGACAGTAAAAAAATTTCTAATGATGATTTTCAATATATTTTAGAGAGTGGACGTCTCTCTCCCAGTTCATTTGGCTTTGAACCCTGGCATTTTCTGGTTGTCCAGGAGCCAAAGCTCAGAGAAAAACTAAGAGAACATACCTGGGGTGCTCAAGGCACTCTGCCCACTGCCAGTCATTTTGTTATCACTCTTGCAAGAACAGCTAAAACCATGCGCTTTGATAGTGACTACATTGAACAAATGATGGCTAAAGTACACCATATACCTGACGAAGGCAGAGTAATTCGAAAAGGGTTTTATAAGCAGTTCCAGGAAGATGATTTTAATCTTATTCAAAGTGAAAAAAAAATGTTCGATTGGGCAACAAAACAGTGTTACATTGCTCTCGCGAATATGATGAACGCGGCTGCATTTATTGAAATTGATTCCTGTCCTATTGAAGGATTCAAAGAAGCGCCTGTCAATGCTTTATTAGCCTCTGAGTTTAATATTGATACTTCTCTTTTTAATGTCGCATATATGGTCGCTTTCGGGTATCGTAAAGATCCTCAAAATGAAAAAACACGCCAAAAACTGGATGACATTGTCACTTGGTACTAGTGACATCCTATTAACCAGTTCACTACCACAAGCATGATAATCGGGCTTAAACAAACTGCCCGGCGGTATATCCAGATGCCCAGGCCCATTGAAAATTAAAACCGCCTAAATGGCCAGTGACATCGACCACCTCACCAATAAAATATAAGCCCTCTTCATTTTTGGCCTGCATTGTCTTTGATGAAAGATCATTGGTATCCACACCACCAACGGTCACTTCCGCAACACGATAGCCCTCGGTTCCATCTGGCCAAAAACACCACTTTTGAAAAACATCCGCTATGTCTTTAAGTTCTGAATGATTATATTGATTAATTGATTTATCAAAAGAGTGAATTTGACAAAAACATTCAGAAACACGCTTGATTAAGATTTTTGACAGTAAGTTTTTTACCAGAGCTTTAGGCTGTTGTTTTTGTTTCTCAAGTAACCAGTCTTGAAGATCAAGTTCTGGTAATAGCTTAATATGAATAGTGTCACCTGCCCGATTATTTTCAACCTTCCAATAAGATGAAATTTGTAACACTGCTGGACCACTGATTCCTTTATGAGTAAAAAGTAAGTTTTCTTTAAAGCTATGATCACCATAACTGAGTTCAGCTTCCAGTGCTATTCCTGAAAGTTGTTTGTATCGCTGGCTATCTTTTGCACTATAGCTCAATGGTACCAAACCTGGCCGAGTGGGTATAATGTTCAAACCAAACTGTTTTGCCAGGCGTAAACCAAAATCACTGGCCCCCATTTTACTGACCGATAGCCCCCCCGTGGCAATAACCAAAGAAGCCACCTGAAAGAATCCCTGAGTTGATTTAATATCAAATTGATAAGATGGCGACTCATCAGAATTCATAGAGTTCTTATTGACCGATTCAATATGCGCATTTAATTGAATAATCACTTGGTATTTTTGGCATTCTGATAAGAGCATCTGAATAATGTCATTAGCACTGCGATCACAAAATAATTGCCCATGATCTCTTTCATGCCAGGGAATATCATATTCAGCCATTAGACTGAGAAAATCATAGTATTGATACCGTGACAATGCAGATTTACAAAAGTGTTTATTTTCTGACAAATAATTATGGGCACTGACATCATAATTGGTAAAGTTACAGCGTCCACCACCTGAAATCCGTATTTTTTTCCCAGCTTTTGTGGCGTGATCCAAGACAACGACCTTTTTACCTCTTTTACCTGCTTCAATAGCACACATCAAGCCTGAAGCACTGGCACCAATAATCAAAACATCAAAATAGCTCATTATTTCTCTTAAAATCAGTTAAAATCTATAAAATTTTATTAATAAGCAAATATTTTACCAAAATTAATAATAAAAACCTTAAGTTAATCATCCCAAAAGTTAACTCATGCGTACTCATTAGCTCAAAGGCTTTACTATGTCAGATATAGAACACCGCGTTATGGAATTGGAAATTAAAAATGCTCATCAAGAGGATACCATTGAGAAGCTCAATCAAATCATCATCAAACACCAAAACTCTATTGATAATTTGATACGACATGTTGAACAACTTCAAAATAAGGTCAGTGATATGCAAGAAAGTAATATTAAAGGAGGCCCAGAAGCTCCACCCCCACATTATTAATTCAACATTTTCTTTTTTTTCCTACTATACTTTTATGTAACTACAAAAATAGCATGAGAGAAAATGAGGATGAAAGCGTCTGATTTGTTTGTAAAATGCCTTGAAGAAGAAGGTATTGAATATATTTTTGGTGTTCCAGGCGAAGAAAACGCTGACTTTATGATGTCCTTAGAAAAGTCAGCAAAAATTAAATTTATTCTGACTCGTCATGAGCAAGGTGCAGCTTTTATGGCCGAGGCTTATGGGCGTTTAACAGGAAATCCAGCAGGTTGTTTGGGTACTTTAGGGCCTGGCGCAACAAATTTAATCACTGGTGTTGCTGATTCAAACATGGATCACGCCCCTATGATTGTCCTAACTGGTCAGGGTGCATCCACACGGCAGCATAAAGAATCACATCAAATCATGGATGTTGTTCACATGTTTGAGCCCGTCACAAAATGGGCAACCTCAATTTTACACCCTGACAATATTCCAGAAATTGTTCGTAAAGCCGTGCGTATTGCAAGAACTGAAAAACCAGGTGCTGTATTAATTGAACTACCAGAAGATCTGGCCAAACAGGATACCTCTCTCGAACCCATCACACCACGGCGTTTCCGTCGCCCTGTTGCCGATGACAAAATCGTTAATAAAGCCTTTAATAGAATCGTTCAAGCTCAAAGACCCATTATTATTGCCGGTAATGGTTGCATACGAAAGCGAGCCAGTAAACAATTACGCTTACTGTGCGACAAAATGGGTATTGGCGTTATTAGTACTTTTATGGCAAAAGGCAGTGTCGATATGGATGCCGATTATTGCCTATACACAATTGGCCTTCAATCTAAAGACTTAATTGCCTGTGCCGTAGATGCTGCCGATCTCGTCATTACTTTAGGCTATGATATGGTTGAATATCATCCTCGCCTGTGGAATCCTGATGGCAAGAAAAGTGTTATTCATGCCGATTTTTTACCCACTGAAATTGATAATAAATACCACCCTGAAATTGAGGTAGTTGGTGATCTGGCACATACATTATGGATGCTTAACGAACGTATTGATAACTATCTTCGGGAACATTCACTTACCTTTGATTTCACTCAACAAGCCTCAGTTCGTCGAGATATGAGTGCAGAGTTGGCTATTTATAAAGACGATGTGAGCCAAGAACGCGTAAAGCCTCAGAAAGTATTATGGGACGTCCGCCAATTTATGGGTGAGGATGATATTCTTTTATCCGATGTCGGTGCACATAAAATGTGGATTGCACGCCATTATCAATGTCACTCTCCAAATACTTGCCTTATTCCCAATGGCTTTTGTTCAATGGGATTCGCTTTACCTGGTGCATTTGCCGCCAACATCGTTTTTCCAGAGCGAAAAGTTCTGGCCATTTGTGGTGATGCGGGTTTCTTGATGAATGTCCAGGAAATGGAAACCATACGCCGATTCAATTCAAATATTGTCGTCATGATATGGGAAGATAATGCCTATGGGTTAATTGCCTGGAAACAAGACGGACAATTTGGTCGTCACACAGATTTAGCATTCAACAATCCCAACTGGGGTCAATTATCAGATGCCTTTGGTTGGAGTTATTTTCCAGTAAAAGACAGTAATGATGTGACAGATGCTTTGGAGCAGGCTTTTTCAAAGGATGGCCCCTCATTAATCGTCGTGCCAATTGACTACGCTGAAAATAAAAAATTAACTGAACGTTTGGGTAATATTTGTTGTTCAATCTAATGTGAATTACTAAATATCACTTATAAAGCTTATATACAGCCTTAAAAAAAAGAATTCAGTATGAATTCCATACTACACATGATGGCTTAATGCATTCTTTATTTGAGAATGCATTATAACTGAGGGAAAATATTCAAGTGATTAAAGAAGAACATATCGATCTGGTTCAATCAGGAATTAATATTGCCTCGGGCCTGTTTGTAGTCACTCTTGGCTTAATCTTGCTCGCTATCATCGTCACCTTTATCTTAGATGTCACTCAGACCAAACAGGCGCTTAGACGCAACTACCCTGTTGTCAGCCATTTTCGATATTTCTTTGAAACACTGGGCGGTTTTTTCCGTCAATATTTTTTCGCTATGGATAGAGAAGAATTGCCTTTTAACCGGGCACAACGTTCCTGGGTTTATCGAGCAGCCAAAAACATCGATACCACTACCGCTTTTGGATCAACCAATAATATTGTAACCAGCGGTTCTATCATATTTGTCAACTGCCCATTTCCAACCTTAGGAAAAGATGCCACAAGCATAAAACCAGTACTAATTGGCGAAAATTGTAAACATCCTTTTTTAGCAAAATCCATTTTTAATATTTCTGGAATGTCCTATGGGGCAATATCTAAACCCGCTGTACAAGCTTTATCACATGGCGCAAGAATGGCCTCCTGTTGGATGAATACAGGGGAAGGTGGGATATCACCCTACCATCTTGAAGGTAATTGTGATCTGGTTTTTCAAATTGGAACAGCAAAATATGGCGTTAGAGATAAAATGGGGAATTTCAGTGATGAAAAATTACGAACCGTTGCAGCTCATGAGCATGTTAAAATGTTTGAAATCAAACTCAGCCAGGGAGCAAAACCTGGAAAAGGCGGTATTCTTCCAGGGGCAAAAGTAACGGAAGAAATTGCTCAAATACGAGGCATCACTGCAGGTGAAGATTCCATCAGCCCAAATCGTCATGAGAACATTAATTCCATTGGTGATTTGCTTGATATGATTGAACATGTTCGTCACATTACAGGAAAACCTGTTGGCTTCAAAACCGTAATCGGCAGCTATGGCTGGCTTGATGATCTCTTTTGTGAAATACATGCAAGAGGTATTGAAAGTGCACCTGATTTTATTACCATTGACAGTGCCGATGGCGGAACGGGTGCTGCACCTGTCAGTCTTATGGATCATATGGGACTCAGTATTCGAGAAAGTTTGCCTATTGTGGTTAATAAATTAATTGAACAAGGCCTCAAGGAACGCATTAAAGTCATTACCTCAGGAAAAATGATCAATCCCACTGATATAGCATGGGCAATCTGTGTGGGGGCAGACTTCATTGTTTCTGCACGAGGCTTTATGTTTGCAATTGGTTGCATTCAGGCAATGCATTGTAATAAAAACACCTGTCCGACAGGTATTACAACCCATGATTTACGTCTTCAACAAGGCTTAGATCCAACAATAAAATCCTATCGAGTGAAGCAGTATGTTGAAAACATTAACTATGAAGTCGGTATGATTGCACATTCTTGTGGCGTGAAAGAACCCAGGGAATTGGGTCGTCACCATTGCCGTATTGTGACCAATGAAGGTAAATCTGTTTTTCTTGATCAATTATTTCCAGCAAAAGCACCTAGAAATAATACTAGAGCTGAGTAAGGTTTTTTTCTATAATGTACATTAACTATAACACTGATTTCTTTGGAGTGATTACACGTGACTTCTACCTCAAATACAAATAACCGTCTTGAATTACTTTTATTTTACCTGGGTGGTAAACGTCGATTTGGTATGAACGTACTGAAAATTAAGGAAGTGATCCCCTGTCCGGCATTACATCAATTACCAACTTCAAACCCCAAGATTCTGGGCGTCGCAGAGCTTAGAGAAGAAACATTGCCCATCATTGATCTGGCAAAAGCCGTAAGTTCGACTCATCGTGTATTAACTGATGAACAGATACAACAAGGCTCTGTGATTACCACTGAAATTAACCGCTCTCACCAGGGCCTTTGGATCAGTGACGTTGATAAAATTGTTTTATGCAATTGGCAAGATATTTTGCCACCATCCAGTGGAACAGGCATTGGCAGCTATACGACAGGTATCACTCTCATTGATGAAGAGTTAGTTCAATTATTAGATATTGAAAAAGTACTTGGTGAAGTAATGGGTATCAAAACGATACAAACCGACGATTTACATATTGAGAAATCTAAATTAGAAGCCGTATTTGGTAAGTTGATCATGATTGTAGACGATTCATCAATGGCTTTAAAACAAACCATTTCTGCTTTGGATAAATTGGGGCTTCAACATATTTCAGCCAGCGATGGTAAAGTGGCTCTGCAAATACTCAATGACTATCAAAATGGCGATCCTCATACAATGGAACCCATCTCAATGATTATTTCCGATATTGAGATGCCTGAAATGGATGGTTATTCTTTTGTGACTCAAGCTAGACAACTCAATAAATTCAAAGATATCCATGTTTTAATGCATACTTCGCTGAATGGTACGATGAACATGCAAAAGGCCATATCAAGTGGTGCCAATGACGTCTTAACAAAATTTGTTCCTGAAGAATTAGTGGCTAAAATTATCGACCATCTCATGGAATCACCTGATAGCTAAGCAAATCTCTATAAGCCTTCTATTCCTTATCAATTTATAGAAAAGAAAAGTAATTTAATATGAAAAAATCAATTGTTGTGATTGGCATTGGTGAAATGTCTGGTGTTTTTACTCGTGGACTTTTACGTGCTGGCTATCCCATTATCCCTATCACCCGAAATATGGATATTAATCAAGTTGCAAATGAAACCCCTGAACCTGAAATGGTCCTCGTTGCTGTGGGAGAAAGTGATTTAGAGAGTGTTCTCCAAAAGCTGCCAGAAAATTGGAAAAATAAAGTTGCTCTATTACAAAATGAATTATTACCCCGTGATTGGGGAAAACACCAACTCCTGAACCCAACAGTTATTTCGGTCTGGTTTGAAAAGAAAAAAGGTCAGGACTTTAAAGTACTTGTCCCTTCTCCAGTGACAGGTCCAAAAGCAAATATTATAGAAACGGCACTGGCCACGCTGGAAATTCCATCATGGCTTGTCAAAAATGACGATGAAATGTTATTTGAACTGGTCAGAAAAAATCTTTATATCCTGACAACCAATATTGCGGGATTAGAAGTGGGTGGTGATGTCAATTCACTCTGGAATGACAATCGTAAGCTCGCATTAAAAGTCATTGATGATGTGCTCACCATTCAAAATCATTTAACTGGTTTTGAACACGATAAAGAACGCCTTGTTGAAGCGATGGTCGAAGCGATTAATGGCGATTTAGCACACATGTGTATGGGACGTTCAGCACCAGTCCGACTGGCCAGAGCATTAGAATATGCCGAGATAAACCAATTAGAAGTTAATGAGCTGAAAAGAATTAAGAGTCAACATTAACTCACTTCAGTATGGTCTTTTTATAATAAAGCATTTCTTCAATCGATTCACGAATATCATCTAACGCCAAATGTGCACCCTTCTTTTCAAATCCACCCATCACTTCTGGATACCAGCGTTTGGCAAGTTCTTTGAGAGTACTGACATCAAAATTGCGATAATGGAAATACTCTTCCAATTCAGGCATCCAGTTAGCCATAAAGCGACGATCTTGACAGATGCTATTGCCACACATGGGTGATACCCCTTTACTCACGTATTCACTTAGAAATTCTATGGTTTTTGCAATTGCTTCAGCTTCATTAATAGCACTATTTTTAACTCTTTCAATAAGACCCGATTGACCATGGTGAGTCGTGTTCCACTCATCCATTTTAGCCAATATTTCGTCCGATTGATGAATGGCCAATACGGGGCCTTCTGCCAAAATGTTCAAATCCGCATCAGTTACAATGGTCGCAATTTCTATAATACGATCAGTTTGTGGCTCAAGCCCAGTCATTTCGAGATCAACCCAGACTAAATTTCGGTGGTCTTGTGTCATTTATTACTCAATTATCGTTGTTTGATATTAGAACTTTATATTAACTAAGGTATAATTATAGCCAAGTAAATAATTTTAATATACCGTACCCGCCTGTTTTAGGCTTTTTTAGATAAATTTTCATTAAATGGAATACTATGCCACTTTTCAGCACTCTTTTTATTATTATGGTTTTTCTTTCTGCATTCACCCACATCTGGCTTTCTATACGACAAATTAATCATGTAAAAAACCACCGAGAGCAAACACCGAAAGCTTTTTCTGAAAAAATTACTCTGGAAGAACACAAAAAAGCGGCGGATTACACCATTGCTAAGGAAAAGTTAGGAAATGTAGAACTGCTAATCGCGACCACATTGCTCTTCATCTGGACATTAGGCGGCGGTCTCGAATATCTGGATCAATACGTACGAGGCTATCAATTAGAGCCTCTCTATTCAGGCGTCATATTTATTCTACTCATGGGTTTCATCTCATCCCTGTTTGATATACCAATGAGTATTTATAATACATTTGTTCTGGAAGAAAAATTTGGCTTTAACCGAACCACCTTTAAAGTTTGGATAGTCGACTTTATCAAACAGTCTATTTTAGGACTGGTTATCGGTGTGCCATTAATTATGGTTATTTTATGGCTTATGAGCAGTGCTGGAGAATTTTGGTGGGTTTATGCCTGGGCTGTATGGATGGGCTTTGGCTTTTTAATGATGTGGGCATACCCTGCATTTATTGCTCCTCTGTTTAATAAATTCTCTGAACTTGAAGATGATTCACTTAAAGAACGCATCGAACGATTAATGACACGATGTGGTTTTATCAGTAAGGGTATACTGGTTATGGATGGTTCTAAACGCTCCAGCCATGGTAATGCCTATTTTACTGGTCTGGGTAATAACAAACAGATTGTTTTCTTTGACAATTTACTGGACTCACTCGAACCAGAAGAAGTGGAAGCCGTATTAGCTCACGAACTGGGGCACTTTAAGAAAAAACACATTGTAAAACGTCTGATCACGATGACATTTATGACTTTTGCTGGTTTCGCAATGCTGGGTTGGTTAATGCAGCAGCAATGGTTTTATAATGGCTTAGGTATATCTGAAGCATCTATCTATGCGGCTTTAGTCCTGTTTAGCATCGCATCACCTGTATTTACCTTTTTTCTTAGCCCTATTAGCGCTATGATGAGCCGTAAACATGAATTTGAAGCCGATGATTATGCTGCCGAGCAAGCGGATGCAAACAAGTTAATTGAGGCGCTGGTAAAACTTTATAAAGAAAATGCCAATACATTAACACCCGATCCATTGCATTCTGCTTATTATGACTCGCATCCACCAGCACCCGTTAGAATCGCTCACTTAAATCGTAATTAATGTGTTAACCATAAAAAAAGGAAAAAACAAATGAACTTAAAGCTTAGCCTACTTGTCTCAGCCTTCTTTTTATATGCCAGCCAAACTGCTTTTTCAGCCAATCTGGCACATGGCAAAGATCTGCATGACGCCAATTGCCAATCTTGCCATGCCTCTTTAATGGGCGGAAATCCTGACTCCATTTATACCCGATCTAATCGCCGAGTCAGCTCTATTGATGGCCTTAAAAGTCAAGTCACACGCTGTAAAACAACGGTGGGCGTTGCCTGGCCAGATGATCAAGTTCAAGATGTGGTTGATTACCTC
Source organism: Gammaproteobacteria bacterium (assembly GCA_016744395.1). Taxonomy (GTDB): domain Bacteria; phylum Pseudomonadota; class Gammaproteobacteria; order GRL18; family GRL18; genus GRL18. The sequence continues at coordinate 76,060 of JADGEK010000009.1, forward strand.
AATACCAATTTTTACAAACTGTAAGTCACCCTTTCAATGGCAAAACGTAAGCTCAGTCGGAGACAACAATGGCGCATCCAGAAGATACAGGATGAACGTTTAGCCAGAGCACAAAATAAGCAAAAAAAAATGTCCGATGATTATACTCAACTGGATGAGACACTTCATCGTGGTGTTATCGTCAGTCATTTTGGTGCCACATTAGACGTTGAAGATGAAGTCACTCACCTCATTGTTCGTTGTGCCATGAGGCAAAATATTGATACCATTGTCTGTGGTGATCAAATTGCCTGGCAGAAGCTGAGTAATATCAATGAAGAAGAACAAATTCAGGGTGTTATCACCGCTCGCGAACCCCGAATAACAGTCCTTGCCCGTCCCGACTTCACAGGACAGATGAAGCCTGTGGCCGCTAATATTGAGCAAATGCTGATTGTCACCTCCCCTATACCTGAATTAAATGAAGGCCTGGTCGATCGATACCTTGTTGCTGCCGAGCTTTCACAAATCAAACCTATTCTGGTACTGAATAAAATCGACACACTTTCTGCTGAGCAAAGAAAAGTGCTTGATCAGCGTTTAAAAACTTATATTGATATTGGTTATCCTATTGTTTATACCAGTGCAAAAAGTCTGCATGGAATGGATACCCTGCTTGAACAACTTGAAAATCAGGTCAGTGTCTTTGTGGGGCAATCGGGCGTCGGTAAATCGTCCATAATCAACGCCCTGCTTCCAGAAGCAAAAATTAAAGAAGGCGAAGTATCCCTGGCAACTAATAAAGGCACCCATACCACCAGTGTCTCACGTCTCTATCATATCAAAAGCCAGGAACAGACAAACTTTGTCAAACACGCCAGCCTTATCGATTCACCTGGTGTCAGGGAATTTGGATTATGGGCAATTCATAAAGAAGATGTTATCCATGGTTTTATTGAACTCCACGAGCTCAGCCATTTTTGTCGTTTTAGAGATTGTAAACATTTAAATGAACCCGATTGTGGGCTGCTCAATGCTTTGGATGAAGGTAGAATCAGTGAACACAGGCTGGACAGTTACCATCGTATTGTTGATTCTGTAGAGGCTCAATAAAGCTGATTTTGAAATTTTTTCCTCAATTATAGGGTCTTTATTGATAACTTTCTTTTTTTTAATTTTTCTAAATAGTCGAGTTATAGCATGCATCTTTTCTCCAGGTTACCACTCTTAATTCTAATTTCCTTATTTTCGTTGCACTCTTTCGCAAGTGACGATTCATCCGATAACAGTATCCAATGGCATGAATGGTCTAAGGAAACTTTTGCTTTAGCCGCTGAACAAAACAAACTTGTCCTGCTTGATATCAGTGCTGAATGGTGTCAATTTTGCAAAAAAATGAAAGCAGTCACTTATCAAGATACTGAAGTCATTAAAATCATCAATAATAACTACATTGCAATTAATGCTGACATTGAAACAACCACTGACGTACAAATCCTATATGGAAACTTTGGTGTGCCTGGCACAGTTATTTTAACAGCTGATCGTGATGAAATTAATAAACGCCTTGGCTATATTGCTCCTCAGCAAATGCAATGGCATTTATTAGGCAACCTTCAAGATGCCCCACGGCATGAATTGACGGCAATCAACCTCTCGACAATCACTCCCTCTGTGAATAGGAAATAGGATATATTTAATGGACAGAAGAGCTTTTATACTCCGCAGCAGTGGCACTTTTGCTGCAGTATCAGTCCCCACATTGACCCCATTAAGTGCTGCAGCAGTGGTCAAGTCAGCGATACCTGCAGCTCAGACAGCACTCACTGTGAGTACCTCTCCATTAAAAAATTATACAGAAGCTGACTGGGTTACTATCGCATCCGTTCAGAATCATCTCTTTCCTTCTGAATCGGATGTCCCAGGTTCAGTAGAAATTAATGCTTTAACGTATTTATATGATTACTTAAACAACCCCGCCACTGATCCTAATGATGTTGATTTCATTTTATCAGGTACTCATTTACTACAAATTTTTTTCAAACAAAAAGACATCAATGATGGTGCAACATTTAACGATCTATCCATTGAGCAACGAGAACTCATACTCCGTGAATTTGAAAAAGAACCTGCAGGTAGACGTTGGCTGGTCAATATTTTAAATTATCTGCTGGAAGCCTTACTCACTGATCCAGTTTATGGAGGCAATCCCAAAGGAATTGGCTGGAAGTGGTTAGAGCACCGAGCAGGCGATCCCCACCCTCCTGCCAATAAACGTTACTGGTTACTCTAATTCCGTAAAAACACTCAATATTCCTAACGGATACCGTTTCTTAAATTCTTTAATACTAACAATTGAGACAATTCATGAGTCATGATTATGATATCTGCGTAGTCGGCAGTGGTGCTGGTGCAGGCCCTATTATTTATACCCTGGCACATGCAGGTTACAAAGTGCTTGTCCTGGAAAAAGGCCCCTGGTATACCGAGCAAGATTATTTTAAAGATGAATTAAAAACCTCATTGCGTGGCGGTTACACTCCCGATTTGCGTGATGAACAACATGTGGTTGAAATAGAAAATGATGATGGATCATGGCGCAAGTTTCCCACCTATCAATCCAGTTGGAATTTTTGGAATGGCAATGTTGTAGGTGGTTCCAGTAATTTTATGAGTGGCTTCTTCCATAGGCTCAAACCCAATGATTTTAAATTATTATCCACCTATGGCCCCATTGCAGGGACAAATATTGTTGACTGGCCAATTTCCTATGATGACATGGAACCTTATTATGACAAGGTTGAAAAAGTGGTGGGTGTTTCTGGACGAGTCATTGATCACCCGTTTCAAGAACCCAGGAGCAGTAAAGACTTTCCATTTCCACCCACAGCAGAACACCCTATTGCACAACACATTGATAAGGCCTGTGAACGCCTGGGTTTCCATTCCATGCCAATGCCCAGAGCCATTTTATCTCAACCAGCTTTAAACCGTAAATCCTGTGTTTATAGTGGTTTTTGTGGCAGTTATGGCTGTGCAACAGGCGCTAAAAGCAGCTCTCGTGCCGCATTAATAGACAGTGCTGTGGCCACTGGTAATTGCGATCTTCGCCCCGAATCCATGGTGACACACATACACAGTGATCACACAGGCAAAGTCAGTGCGATTGAATACATCGATAAAGCAGGCAAGAAACACGCAGTGGATGCCGAAATCTACGTCGTTGCAGCACAAGCCATTGAAACAGCCCGATTATTACTTAACTCGACAGGCCCTAAACACCCTAATGGATTAGCCAATAACTCAGGACAAGTAGGTAAAAATCTTATATTTGCTGGTGGTGGAGCAGGCTCAGGTCGGCTCAGCTATGACAAGTTTTCAGAGGAACAAGTTCAGGAATTGAAACAATTCGGTACTTTTGTCAACCGTTCCATTCAAGACTGGTATGAGATTAAAGATAAAAGTTTATTTAAAACAGAGTCGCCTCAAAAAGGAGGAACCATTGACTTTGTTCACTTACATCCAAACCCTGTCGCTCGAGCCAACCGTCAAACACGCAGTAATGGCAGTCTACTCTGGGGAAAGCCCCTGAAAGACAGGCTACATGAACATTTTACAGGCGGACGATACATTAAAGTGGAAGCCTTTTGTGACTGGGTACCCACTGATAACAGCCATGTCAGCCTTGACCCTGAAGTCAAAGATAAATGGGGCTTACCCGTTGCTAAAATTAAAGTTGACGTGCATGTTCAAAATTTAAAAGTAGGCTGGTATCTGGCGAATAAATCCGGAGATGTTTTGCGTGAAATGGGTGCAGACAATGTCTTATCATTTGCATCTGGCGTTCCTCCTACTAACCTTGTTGCAGGTAGTTGTCGATTTGGTCACGATCCAAAAACATCTGTATTGAACCCTGATTGTCAGGCCCATGATGTTGAAAACTTATATGTCACGGATGGTAGCTTTATGCCAACAGGTGGCAGTGTCCCCCACACATGGACCATTTATGCCAATTCATTTCGAGTGGCTGATAAAATCGTCGCTCGTATGGGTGGGGTCAAAACCAAAGAATCTTAATTGCTTTTTGCTTTTTTCTTAGAGGCTTTCACTCGTGGTTTGCCTGGATAAATAGGAGGAACAGGCTTGGGTCTTAAGTTTCGGTTATTGATGCGTGAGACGCCGTCATCTTCTGGTTCAACGTCTTGTTTACCTTCAAGAGCACGCTGTTTTTCAATTTTAAGTCGACGTTCATTTTCAAGTTGCTTTTCACGAGCAAGGCGTTTATCAAGTTCTTTATCTTTTTCCATGATCTGTTCAAGTTTTTGTTTACTTTCATCTTCTTGTTCAGGCGTCATTTTTTTTATCTGAACATGACTTTCAGGTGTTTTATTTTCTTTTAACTCATCAGTAAATTCAGTAACCCCCTCTTTATTTTTATACTCAAAAACATCTTGAACGGCAAGTACTGGCATAAAAAATGTCAAAAAGAAAACAATGAGTGTAATTTTCAGAAGTGAGTATTCCATAATTATCCTTATATTTTATTCAATAAAAAGGCAAGCTTAAATGGTGAACACCGAGTTAAGCTTTATATCCTAAAGAAGATCATCAGCATTTCCTATTACCATCAACATATTCAAACTGTGCAATTTGAGCAATTGAATCGTACTGATTGATGACATCTTTACGATCAGTATAACTTAAATCAATGGATTTAATATGTGCATCACTTATAGAAGTGAAGTGTTGCTGCCCATTTTCATGATTAATTTTTTTGAATCAGTCTTTAAGTCTTGAGTTAAAGGTTTATAATTTTGAACCGATAACACTTTATAAGAAAGTGATGAACTAGTCATGTTAGATACCTCATATAGCCGAATAAGCCATCAAGTGAGCATAAGAGTCACTATTAATTTATAAACAGCTTATACAATATTTTGCGTCCCAAAAGACTATAACTTAAGTTATTTTTAATTCTAGCAACAATAGTTCTAATTTTTTGCTATAGTTATTGACATATTATTCGTTTATTTGTGTTGCTTAGGATTTTTATTTTAGAAAATTTATGCCAGAAAACCATACACTTAATCAATTTATTCATAAAGCAGATATTGCAGCACTTCCTGTTTTACCCAATACACTTCAAGCTCTTAAAACAGCACTTGAAAAGCCCAGCTTTAGCTATCGGTATTTAGATAATATTCTCCAGTTTGATCCAGCTTGCATGATTAATCTCCTGGCTTATGCCAATCAGGAAATTAATAAAGATTTTGATAAAGAAATCAGCCAGGTTGAACATGCGGCTATGTTTTTAGGAATGGAACGTTTAGAAAAATTCATTGGCAAGATTACATCTCTTCATAGCATAAAGAATAAAAAAGTGGCTGATAAACTATCTCGGCTGCAACACCGTGGTGTTCATGCAGCCTATCAGGCTCAAAATTTTGCTCAACTTATCAACGATACATCAGTCGACGAAATATACACAAGCACTCTGGTTTCTCCTATATCAGAGCTTGTTTGCTGGCATTTAGAGCCAATTAAAGCTCAGAAGGTTGAGTTATTAGTCTACAAAGACAATATGAATTATGAGCAAGCTCAGCAAGATATTTTTGGTTTTAGTTACCACGAACTGGCCGAAGCTTTAACCCACCATTGGAAAATCCCTCATCTGTTTTTACAAAGACAGGAGATGCAAGATTTAGAGGTCACATCCAAAGCCGTCAAATGTATGTATTTAGCTGAAAAGTGCAGTATTATTGCTGAACAAGGTTGGTATTATGATGAGATGTATGAGCACATAAGTCTGTGTTCAGAAAGTCTCCACTATAGTGACGCACGCATTGCTAAAGAAATGCATACTACCGCTGTTTATATGGCCTATAATGCCGATGAATTTTTTCCAGTGCAAACCACTTGTAGTTATTTAGCGCTATTACCAGGCAAGGTGCCTTACACACAAATTATCCCCATAGAAGAGAATAAAAAAACAGCCGTTCTAAAAGCAAAACCTGAAGCCAAACCAGCCACTAAAAAAGTCACACCAAAGCAAGTTACACTGCCCAGTATTCACTTAATAAATACGGTCAATGATTTCCCTGGATTGTTACGAATGACCATGAATGCATTATTTGAAACTAAAAATTTCAGTCGAGTGGGTTTTATGATGCTCACTAAAGATAAAAAACACCTCCAAATTAGAAGTGTCAAAGGATACCGTGATAAACAATTTACTGAAACTGTTCTTAATATGCAGCCAGCCAATTTGTTTTCAAAACTGCTCGTAAAACCTCAAACCATTTTTATTAATCAGCTTAATTATAAAAAGTTTTCTCCTATTATCAACACAGAAATGCAGGCAATGTTAGGAGTACAAGAATTTATTGCTAAATCAGTTCATTTTAATGGGAAGCCGATAGGCTTATTTTATATGGATAAGTATCCAGCAGCATCCGCTGATGGCTC
>JADGEK010000078.1 GCA_016744395.1 Gammaproteobacteria bacterium
AATTTTTCCTGCATGAGGCAGAGTTATTTCCACTTCAAGTGAATCAGGTGACTGGAATTGGATGATTTTTCCTGTCATGGGAGTATCAGAGATGCCACTGGTTCGTGGCAAAAGGGAGCCATTGGCAATAAAGGCCACTAATTTTTTTTCTTTCAGGCTGTGTCTAAGGACTTCTTGATCTTCTGCACTATTAATATGTTGATTAAGATCCAGTGATAACAATTTTTCATAATATAGAGCGTATTCAATAATATCTGGGAGTTCCTCAAAAAATATTTGTTGCGCAAAAGTGCTTGCAACATGTCGGTTGGCAGCAGGCAAGCCTAAAACAAGTCGTGCTTCGATATAATCTTTAGTAATCAGTATGGCATTTCGAAACAGTGTTTTTTGACCATTGGTTTCAATGCTTATAATTCCGCCTCCGCCACTACCTCGTTGCCCAGGACTGATTTTTTGGATAGCTCTATCGACCATACGACCCAAATAGTCTTCCAGAGCAATACGTCGAATTGGGTTAGGATTGCCTGCAATAATTTTCGTCTCCCAAATGTTGAGGGGAAAACCCGCTTTTGCTATTGGTACTCTGACATTGATTCGGCTAGGTAGGGCAAAGGGATCACCTTGAACATGATCAATGCTCAAAGAGAATCGATTAAATTGATAAATACCTTTGATGCTTTTATAAGCTTTATAACCTTTACCATCAATTTCGTGTAGGATTTTTTTCAGGGTCTTCATATCTTTAGTATAGACTTTTTTAAAAGGCTCTTCATATTATTATGAACTTTGAGTTTAAAATTTATGGGAACAATTTTAAAAAATAATTAGTCGTTAATTCATCTGCTTGATATGCCATGCATTGTGCTAAAAAGAAAGGGGCTAATCAGTGTTTTTATGAGGAATAGAAGGAGTGTGAGCAATTCTGTTCAATAAGATGGTGTGTTACCGTCCCAATGAAGACAATATAGTATTTTCCAATTATCGGGTGTTCTGCTAAAATCTCTGCTTTCTCTAACTCCTTTAATTCAATACTCTATTTTTAATCATAAGATAAAATTTCATGGCCAGAAGACGACGCAAACAAAAATTACCCCAGGACCCCATTCCAGTCACCATTGAATCTGTCAGTCATGATGGTAAAGGTGTTTGTCATATTGATGACATGACGGTTTTTATTGATGGGGCATTAGAAGGAGAAGAGCTCACTTTTATTTATACCAATAAACGTAAAAAGGTGGGTGAAGGTAAAGTTCATGAAATCATAGAACCATCCCCCTTGCGTGTTGAGCCAGGTTGCCCGCATTTTTCAATCTGTGGCGGATGCAGCTTGCAACATTTAGCAGCTGACCAGCAAATTATTTTGAAGCAAGGTATTTTGCTTGAAAACCTGAAACGTATTGGCAAAGCAGAGCCTGAAACTGTTCTGGAACCTCTCACAGGCCCTCACTGGGGATATCGAAGAAAAGCCCGTCTGGGTGTTCGCTTTGTGGTCAAAAAAGATAAAATGCTTGTCGGCTTTAGGGAGAAACACAGTAACTTTTTAGCTGAGCTGGAAACCTGTAAAGTCCTACACCCTGATGTGGGTTTGCATTTGCGTGATTTATCAGACTTGATTCTTGCGCTGTCTATCTATAATCAAATCCCCCAAGTTGAAGTGGCTTATGGTGATGAGCAGGGGGCCTTTATTATTCGTCACCTGGAAGCATTCAATGAAGATGACCTGAGTAAAATTTCCACCTATGCAGAAAAAATGTCTCTGCACATTTACCTTCAACCCAAAGGGCCTGATAGTATTACTCGTCTTTACCCACCTGAAAATGATGATTCATTCAAACCATTAAGTTATGCATTGCCTGAACATAATATTACTCATGAATTCAGGCCAACTGATTTTACTCAGGTTAATATGGACATTAATCGGGAAATGATTAATCTTGCCCTGAAACTGTTGTCCCCTCAGCCCGAAGATAAGGTTCTGGACCTGTTCTGTGGACTCGGTAATTTCACCTTACCCTTAGCCCGCAAAGTGGCTCATGTGACGGGCGTTGAAGGCAGCTCTGAGTTAGTCATTCGAGCGAAAGAAAATGCCTTGAGAAATGGCATTGAGAATGCTGATTTTTATGCTGCAGATTTATTCCAGGATTTTTCAGGTATGAAGTGGGCTCAACAGCAATATGACTGTATCCTGCTTGACCCCGCTCGCAGTGGAGCAAAAGAAATTGCTGAATATTTGCCAAAATTTAAGGCTCACACGGTCGTTTACGTATCATGCAATCCATCAACACTTGCCAGAGATACAGAAATTATGGTCCACAACAATGGCTATAAACTGGTGAAAGCAGGCGTGATGGATATGTTCCCACACACTGCTCATGTGGAATCGATTGCTTTATTTGTAAATAATAAATATAAAAAATGATTTTAAATTTATAGTATTGATTTAAATCCACCAAGCCGCTTTGGTGTTGTTTTTTCTTTTAATTCAAGAGTCAAAGTTCAACGATAAAAACTAGGGTGTATTTTATGGGTATCGAAATTGAAAAAAAATTCCTGCTGGCTAATGATAATTGGCGTCAACAAGTTCATACCAGTGTGCAATTCAGACAAGGTTATCTGGTGGGTTCAGACAAATCGTCGGTTCGTATTCGAATTGAAGGTGATAAGTCTAACTTGAATATCAAGGGAGCGACTTTAGGAGTTCGCCGTCAGGAATTTGAATATCCGATTCCAATGGATGATGCGAATGAATTATTGTCAACATTGTGTGATGAACCCTTAATTGAAAAAACGCGCCATTATGTCTTATCAGGAGAACATACCTGGGAAATAGATGAGTTTTCGGGTGATAATCAGGGGCTCATTGTCGCTGAAATTGAACTGGGTCATGAAAATGAAGAATTTGAATCACATGATTGGCTTGGAGATGAAGTTTCTGAAGATAAACGCTATTATAATTCCATGTTAATAAAGAATCCTTATAAAAACTGGAAAAAATAGCATTTTAGGGATTCATTTAGGAGTAGGTCGATTTGAAGGGAATCTTAATTGGAATGAATGCAATTAAATGGGGTTTGCTCAGTACTTTTGCCGCTTTATTCTTTTTTAGTCTCATTTCCTGCTCTGATGATTCGAACTCAGATAAACAAGTCTTATCCGAAAAGGCCATTCATTTTGGGCTGACCAGTGCACCCGTTACCTTAGATCCCCGGTATGCTACGGATGCCACTTCCAGCAGGATTAACCGCCTTATTTATCAGCAATTAGTTGAATTTGGCCCAGATAATAAACCTGTGCCTGGCATTGCGGTCTGGAAACAATTGGGTAACAAACATTACCGTTTTGTTTTAGTCAATTCGCCTGATAATGATGAATACCAGTCATTAAATTCTCAATCACCCACTAATGTCTCTCGTTTTCATCATGGAAAACTCTTAACAGCCTACGATGTAAAAGCCACTTATGATACGATTTTAGATAAGTCGAGCGCTTCGCCTCACCGAAATGCCTTAAAGCATATTGAGCGTATAGAGGTGCTTGATCAGCAAACAGTTGATTTCCATTTAACTCGAACGGATCCCTTATTCCCTTCATTTTTGGCTATTGGTATTATGCCTGCTGATTTAATAAAATCAGGACACTCTTTCAATCAAAATCCTGTAGGAAGTGGTGATTTTAAATTTTCTCACTGGCCTTTTGATGGGCAGCTTTTTTTACGTCGCCAATCCGATCATCAATTGTTTGAATTTTTAAAAGTGAAAAATCCTACTGTTCGAGTGCTTAAGCTCCTCCGTGGTGAACTGGATCTTATTCAAAATAATTTACCACCTGAACACATTGCTTTTTTAAAAAAAGAAACTGACATTCATTTTTTGACCCAAATAGGGTCTAATTACAGTTATCTGGGGTTTAATTTACAAGACAATGACACTGGACAGATACAATTAAGACAAGCAATTGCCTATGGTCTGGACAGAAATAAAATTATTCAATATGCATTAGGTAATGCGGCTAAAAAAGCCAACGGTTTTTTTCCTGCACAGCATTGGGCGGGGGCTGATTTAGTTGATTATGACTATGATCAGATAAGAGCTGTTGCCTTAATGTCAGAGCTGGGCTATTCAGACAATAAACGCCTTCAATTAACGTATAAAACGTCCAGTGACCCCTTTCGAATACGCATTGCGACGATCATTCAAAGTCAATTAAAAGACATTTTTATTGATATGGATATTCGCAGTTATGATTGGGGGACATTTTATGGTGATATTAAAAATGGTCAATTTCAGCTCTACAGTTTGACCTGGGTTGGTATAAAAACGCCTGATGTTTTTCGAAATGTCTTTCATAGTGAGTCTTTACCACCCTCAGGTGCAAATAGAGGCCGTTTAATGAACGCGACAATTGATAAGATGATTGGAACAGCAGAACAAGAGCAGGACTTAACAAAACAAGCAAAACTGTATCGATTACTACAGCAAGAATTACATCAGACTTTACCTTATGTTTCTTTATGGTATGAAGATAATATTGCTTTTTTTAGAAATAATATTCAAGGTTATCAAGTTTCACAAGATGGAAATTACGATGGCTTAAAATGGGTCATTAAAAATGATTGAGAAGAATACAATACTAAAATCGAAAGACCAGCCTGACCGTTATATTGCCATCTCTATTGCTGAGCAACGTCTGCAATTAATTGATAATAATTGCATCTTATTAGATGTGAGTATTGGGACGGCTAAAAAGGGAGCAGGAGAAGCATTTGGTAGTGAATGTACTCCCCGAGGCTGGCATATCATTCGAGCAAAAATAGGGGACGGCTGTCCTGAGAATATGGTTTTTACTGCTCGCAGGCCAACAGGTGAAATTTATTCTGAAACTCTGCAAGCACTTCATCCAGAAAGAGACTGGATATTAACTCGAATTATGTGGCTCAGTGGTACAGAAGTCGGTTTTAATCGTTTAGGAAACCAGGACAGTATGCGCAGGTATATTTATATTCATGGTTGTCCCGACAATAAACCCATGGGGATCCCCCGCTCACATGGTTGTATTAATATGCGGAATTCACAAGTGGTTGCGTTATTTGATCAAGTTGAAACGGGCATTGCTGTTCATATCAGTGAATCCTCTGGTTTCCTTTTGAAGGTCAATCAATAAATAATGCTGAACTATATTCTTTTGCGCATCGTCAGTGCCCTGATTGTTATTTTTGGTGTTGTCTTTATTGTGTTTATGCTGATACATATGGTGCCAGGCGATCCTGTAGAAGTGATGTTAGGCGAGTCTGCGACATCCATTGATCGGGAAGCATTACGCCATTCTCTGGGGCTTGATCAACCTTTATGGCAACAATTTTTTCATTTTCTACAGAGTTTATTTTCATTAGACTTAGGTCAATCATTGCACTCACAACAGGCTATTTCTGAGTTGATTGCAGCCCGTATTGGCCCAACTGTTGAGTTGGCTCTGGCTTCTTTGCTGGTTGCCTTTTTAATTGCATTTCCTTTGGGTATTTTGTCTGCACTGAAAAAAGATCAGTGGGCTGATGCGACTGCCATGAGTTTTTCTTTATTAGGTGTTTCCATTCCGAACTTTTTAATGGGACCGCTTTTAATTCTCTTGTTCTCTGTTGTACTCGGCTGGCTTCCTGTCAGTGGTATGAATGGCTTTGACTCGCTTGTTTTACCTGCTTTGACCTTGGGAACGGCATTAGCAGCTGTCTTATCACGAATGATCCGTGCATCATTACTGGAAGTACTTAATGATGATTACATCCGAACAGCAAAAGCAAAAGGTCTCAGTCGTTCTCGCATTATTGGTCTACATGCTTTACGCAATGCACTATTACCTGTGATTACGCTGGTTGGATTACAAATAGGAACTCTTTTGGCTGGAGCTGTTATCACTGAAATGGTTTTTTCCTGGCCAGGCCTTGGACAGCTAACTATTGAATCCATTCAGAAGAGGGATTATCCCGTAGTGCAAGCCTGTATTTTATTGATCAGTACGACTTATGTGTTGGTTAATACTTTGACTGATATTGTGTATGGTTTACTCGATCCACGAATCAGAGTGGGCTAGATACTATGAAAAATATTTCTCTGAAGATATATTTATCTGTGCTGATTTTGAGCCTTTGGCTCTTAATGGTATTATCCGTACCTTTACTGGATTTACATCCCAATGAAATAGCGCTGGAGAAGATATTAGTGGCAGGCGATAAACAGGCCACACTGGGTTATGATGACCTCGGACGCCCATTATTTGATCGTTTAATGGTGGGTGCCTATACTTCCTTTATGGTTGCTTTTGGGGTAATTTTTGTTTCTTTGTTTATTGGCACCAGCATTGGCGTTATAAGTGGTTATGTTGGAGGACATTGGGATCATTTAGTTGTCAGGGTCATTGATGTTTTTATGGCTTTTCCTGGTATATTATTGGCCATTGCACTGTCTGGACTCATGGGGCCAGGAGTGACCAATGTGATTATTGCCCTTAGCATTGTTGGCTGGGTCGGTTATGCCCGCCTATCAAGAGCACAGGTGATGGCCATTAAACAAAGAGAACATGTGCAGTCAGCAAAAGCATTAGGGGCATCACATACACGAATTATTGTATTACATATATTGCCTTTAATTATGGCTCCCTTGCTGATTGAATTTACCTTTGGTATTGCCAGTGTAGTGATTGCAGAGGCTGGGCTCTCATTTCTTGGCTTAGGTATTCAGGCTCCAGAAGCTTCCTGGGGAAGCATGATTCGTGATGGTACACAATATCTTCTTATGGCCCCACACATGGTTTTAGTTCCTGGGTTAGCGCTTATGCTGGTTGTGCTGGCAGTGAATATGCTGGGAGATGCTGTGCGTGATAAACTCGATGTGAAAAGTAAATAGCAGTTGAATTGAAACTCTAGGATTTATTTTAAACTTTTTTAAAGACTGATATTAAGGAAATAATATGACGCTGGGTCCCGTTATGGTGGATATTGCAGGACAAGAATTAACGGTAGATGATAGGGCTATATTGGCTGATCCTTTAGTGGGAGGAGTCATTCTTTTTAGTCGAAATTATCACTCGTTGGAACAATTAGATGAACTGGTTAAAGCCATTAAGGCGATTAAAAAGCCGAAACTACTAGTTGCAGTCGATCAGGAAGGTGGTCGTGTTCAACGATTTAAAGATGGTTTTACCATTTTGCCCGCTATGCGGCGTTTTGGTGAAATTTACGATGCTGATCAGAAAATGGCTTTGGAATTGGCACAACATTGTGGTTGGTTAATGGCCAGTGAAGTCTGTTCTACAGGGATTGATATTAGTTTTGCTCCTGTACTTGATATTGATAAGGGCATTAGCACCGTTATTGGCGATAGGGCGTTTCACAGTGATCCCTTTGTTGTGGGTAAAATTGCCCAGGCCTTTATTGCAGGTATGAATCAAGCGGGTATGTTGGCCACAGGCAAACACTTTCCCGGGCATGGCTCTATTGCAGCGGATTCACATGTTGCTATGCCGATTGATGAGCGTCCTATGCGTGAAATTGAAATGGATGACTTGAAACCTTTTCAATTTATGATTGATGCGGGTATTAATGCATTGATGATGGCACATGTCATTTATTCAAGAGTGGATCCTCAGCCTGCGGGTTTCTCAAGCTTTTGGATGAAAACCATATTACGAGATAAAATGCATTTCCAGGGAGCCATTTTCAGTGATGATCTGTCTATGGAAGGTGCTGTGATTGCGGGTGATTATCGTCAGAGGGCTAAAATTTCCCTTGATACAGGTTGTGATATGATTTTAGTGTGTAACAATCGTGAGGCTGCCTGGGACGTAGTGAAAAGTCTGAAAGGTTATGATAACCCTGCATCGAGTTTGCGTTTGGCTCATTTACATCATAAAAACAAAATGACTCGTGAATCTTTGGTGAATGAACCACGTTGGAAAGAAGCCAAAACATTACTGGATAAATATGTTGAAGAACCCTCATTAGACTTATTAGATCCGACTAATTATACGAACTAGTACCCCATTGGGTAGTACTGATGAATTTTTAAAATTAAATGAAAAATAAAGAGAGACAGTTCTATGGAATCGGCTGAATTTGAATTAAAGCAGTGGTTACTTCAGCTTCAATTTCTTCGTGGTGACGGGCTTTGGATCAGCGAGGCATTTTTAATTATCTTCATTGCTTTGACATTAAATTTTATCCAAAAGCGAATGATTAAAAGTTTGCACACAAAACTGGAAGAGACTAAAAATCCATGGGATGAAGCACTGGTTGAGTCGCTAGCCAAACCCATTTCTGCTTTTATCTGGCTCTGGGGTATTACCATTGCTGCCAATGTGATTGCTGATGCACAAAATGTCAGTATTTTTAAAGAAATTGTACTGCCAGCACGACAAATTGGTGTCATTGTTATTATCACTTGGACTGTACTGCGGATTATTGTTCGTATTGAGCGTAATATCATCAAAATTGGTCGATCAAAAGAAGATAATTATGATGTGACTACGGTGCAGGCCATTACCAAGCTGATTCGTGTGTCGGTTTTTATTACTGGTGCACTTATCATGCTTCAGGAATTGGGTGTCAGTGTTTCAGGTGTCCTGGCCTTTGGTGGTATTGGCGGTATGGCCATTGGTTTTGCTGCTAAAGATTTACTGTCTAACTTTTTTGGTGGTTTGATGCTCTATCTTGACCGTCCATTTGCGGTTGGGGACTGGATTCGTTCACCTGATAGAAACATTGAAGGTACCGTTGAAAATATTGGCTGGCGTTTAACTCTTATTCGCACCTTTAATAAACGACCTCTTTATGTGCCAAATTCAACCTTTGCCAGCATCTCAGTAGAAAATCCTTCGCGGATGTCACATCGTAGAATTAAAGAAACCATTGGGGTACGTTATGATGATGGCGCTAAATTAGAAGCGATTTTAATTGAAGTCCGTGAAATGTTACAAAACCATAAGGAAATAGATACCGCACAAACATTGATGGTCAATTTTAATGAGTTTGCACCTTCTTCATTGGATTTTTTCATCTATACTTTTACCAAAACAACGAATTGGGTGAAATATCATAAAGTAAAGCAGGATGTTTTATTTCAAATTTTACAAATTATTGAAAAACAGGGTGCGGAAGTCGCTTTTCCAACATCAACTTTACATTTAAGCGGTGAAATTAATCAACCGATGTTCGATAACAATAATTAGACAGCAAAAGTGAGAGAGTACAAGCTGGATAATTGCCAGGCTGAGTTGAAAGTGTTTCGCTCAAAAAGCCCGTATAAATAAAGAGAAAAAAGATGGCTGATAAATTATTAATAATCATGGTCAATACTGATCCAAACAATGGTGCTGAATTAGGAGCCCCTTTTTTTCAAGCCACTGTTGCTGCTGCAATGGAATATGAAGTGGAAGTAATTCTCACTGGGCGCTCAGGTGAGCTTGCAGTACGAGGTGTGGCAGAAAAGCTGTACATTAAACCTGATAGTAAGCAAACGGTCTATGATTATATTCGTGAAGCCTATGATGCAGGTGTTAAATTTAAAGTGTGTACGCCGACATTGGATTTGTGGGGAGATGACTTGATTCCTGAAATTACTGAAACCATTGGTGGTGCTTATGTTATTTCAGAAGCTATGGATGATAATACGGTGACCTTCACTTATTAGTTCATTGTGGACTCACCAGGGACTCTGGCTTCACCCTATTTCTTTCATTTAAAGCAGTGTTTTCCAGCGGCTTGAAACCTCCTGGCTTTCTCTTTATTTTAAGATGAATTTGCTTTGATAATAAACCTTATTTTGACAAGAATGTATGACTGAATTAGACCAATTATTTACTGAATGTATAAAAGTGAAAGAGGAAGCCGATTGCCTCTTTAATAAAACAGAAGTGACCATGGCCATATCAAAACTGGCTGAATCCATTACTCAGGAACTGTCTGGAAGTAATCCGATTATTATCGGAATCATGAATGGTGCGCTGATACCTATGGGAATGCTGGTTCCTGAACTCGATTTTCCGTTGCAGATAGACTATTTACACGCCACTCGTTATCGAGATAAAACCACAGGGGGTGAAATGCAATGGCTGGCATCACCAAAAATACAAATTCAGGACAGAACGATATTATTAGTGGATGACATTCATGATGAGGGGGTTACCTTGGAGTCAATAAAAGTCTATTGCCAAAAAGAAGGTGCAAAAAAAGTCTATAGTGCAGTACTTGTCAATAAACGGCATGAGCGAAAAAATAACACCTGTGCTGATTTTATTGCTTTGGAAGTACCTGATCGCTACGTATTTGGTTTTGGTATGGACTATAAGGGCATGTTAAGAAACGCATCTGGTATTTATGCAGTCAAGGGTATGTAAATGACAAAAAAAAATAAAATAGCCGTCATTGGTGGCACAGGGCTGACTTCATTACAAAACCTTGAAATTGTTCGCAATGAGACAGTAACAACACCTTATGGTAATCCTTCATCTCCCTTAGCATTTGGCAATATTAGCAGTACAAAAAAAAATAAATCGGCTCAAACATTAGAGACTGTTTTTATTGCACGACATGGCTATGCTCATAATATTCCACCCCATAGGGTGAATTATCGAGCCAATATGTGGGCACTAAAAGAGGCTGGGGTAACGGCTATTCTTGCTGTGAATGCGGTCGGTGGCATACGCGAAGATATGATTCCAGGAAGCCTTGTGGTTCCCGATCAAATTATCGACTATACATCCAGACGGATAAATACTTTTTTTGAAGACAATCTTAAAAATGTGACTCATATTGATTTTTCCTACCCTTATAGTCGTGAAATAAGCCAATTGATTTTAGACTCTGCACAAGCAGTTAATATTGATATTATTAAAGGTGGCACCTACGCTGCCACTGAAGGTCCAAGGCTTGAAACTGCTGCTGAAATTCAGCGCCTTAAAAGAGATGGCTGCGACTTGGTGGGTATGACGGGTATGCCTGAGGCAGCTTTAGCAAGAGAGCTGGAACTAGACTATGCTTCAATTTGTGTGAATGCCAACTGGGCTGCGGGTTTAAGTGATGAATTGATCACCATGGAAGTAATAGAACAAAACCTGGAAGGTGGAATGGAAAAAACACGTCAATTAATAGAGGATATTTTGAGTCAGTATTACAAGTAATTATTGGTAATATTGACTCAATTGTTCATTGCTGGGTACTTTGATATCGGGCGAGAAAACTGTGTGTCTGCATGGAAGCGAGAGCTCTGTTTTAATTAACAGTATAGGGTGTTACATAGACCAGCATTCCATAAACAGGATTGTCAATGTAGTGTAATTCACGACTGCGCATTTTACGGTTTTGTGTAAATTGATAGGTTTTATTCACACATTGGTTGCTATTATTGTTGTCATTTTTTAGGTTCGCTTCAATTTCAAATTTAGAGACCCCGCTTTGTAATTGTTTATCTAAATCTTCATCACTTATGCTCTCATTTTGTGGGCTTGGATAGTCACATTTAGACGATTTGAGGTTAACCAGCATGTGTAAGTATCGAGAAACGTATAATTTGAGTTCACCACTTGGAAGTGGGCTATCAGAAAATTCATTTGATGTGATACGTATGGGCAAAGCTCTTTTTTTAGAGAGAGAACGTTGAGTCCAGCCAAAGTGTGCTAATAACTTATAATCTTTAGAGTAGCGAAGGTGGGCTGCAGAGTCCGACAACTTGTAATTTCCCGCAGAAGTGACAGCAATCCCATTTCGTAACGGAGAAAATCGTTTATTTTGCAAATCGTATTCTGCCAAAGCTGGTGTGTCATCTGTTAAATTATTTTCTGCAGAACGATCTGAAAAAGTTGTATTAGAATTGTTGTTCGTTGGTGCCAGAGCATCAGCAAAAATATCGGGTTTGCTCCAAAATTCATCCAGCTTACCTTGCTCATTTAAATGCTGAAATAAAACCACTTCAACAATATAATATTGCTTCTTTACGGGTTGGTTTTTTTCTGTGCTTGCTTGCTCAGATGAAACGGGTTCTTCTGCTTGTAATGAAAAACTGGCTGTCAACAGCAGAATAAAGCAAAGGCTTGTTCTTAAAATCATAGTCATATTCGAATAATCTCGTTTAATAAGCGATACATTATGCAAAATAGGACACTGGAAAGCTATACTATATTGGTGGAATTCATAAAAAACTGAGTAAATAGATGGCAATACTTGAAATAATAAAAATGGGTGATCCTAAACTACGGATTAAATCTTTACCAGTCACTGATTTTTCTGCTGAAGCATTGCGAAATCGTGTTTTAGATATGGTGGAAACCATGAGGTTTTATCAAGGCGTTGGTCTGGCGGCACCTCAAATTGGATTATCACAACAAATCATTGTTTTAGAAGTCACTCAGAATAAAAGATACCCTCAAGCTGAAAATATTGAGCTGGATGTGTTAATTAACCCTAAAATTACCCACTCATCAGAACAGACAGAACTCGGCTGGGAGGGTTGTTTGAGTTTACCTGGCTTGAGAGGGCAGGTGGTACGCTCAAGCACAATCGGCTATGAGGCATTTAATTTGGAGGGGGAGTTGCTGACAAAGACTGTGAGTGGCTTTCATGCACGCATTATTCAACATGAAATGGATCACCTTAATGGCATTTTATACTCTGAAAGGTTGAATGATATGACTCACTTTGGTTTTGAAGAGAGCCTGCCAGCTTTTCAGTCGGCAGGTGATATTCAGTCCCAGTGATTAACTTCCCCCTTCTTTGCCTCGGAGTCCCTACTTTGGGTAGAAGGGGCACAGAGGGGGTTGTTTTTTAATTAAAATACTCACTGGAGATGTCTTCGAACTCATGATCCACAACCATTTGGTGTAAATCGCCAATAGTGACCATATGATTCATATTAACTTCTAAACCATCAAAATATTCAGAAATATTCTCTTTCAACTCAACTTCTTCAGTTTGTTTCATTCCTAAATCGTTACGCAGTTCTAAAGCATTCTCAATTTCGTCAATTTCGACTTCAAAAGTGTCTGCTATTAATGCATTAAGGCTCATATCCATTAGAGCTCTTACTGATGCAAGTTCATTCTTACCCGCTTTAATACACACTGTACAATACCTATGTTTACAAACCTGCATCATCCTGATGCCCAGTTATTGTCAAAAAAAATTGTTAAAAAATTATTCTTATTATGTTTATTAGTATAGTCTTAAATAATGGTATATAAATTGATCCAGGTCACACTACGAGGTAATACCCGACTTAAATACTCTGAATTTGATGGTTATGGCCCCATTTTTAGGAGTTAAATTGGGATTCTAAAATTTGGTTGGTAAACGAGGTTCTGAGGTAAAAACCTCGTGGAAGTGTTTGTTTTCTCATGCCATTTTGGCCAATTCCAGCAGTAATAGCGGAAGCGTTGGCTGCTTTGGGGCGGATCTGAAGGCATTCCCCAAGATGGGCTGTAATCGTTTCAACTTGCCCCAGACTAATGAGCTCCATGAACTCTTCCCAATCGTTTCTTAAGTTTTCCATCTCAGATTCAGAAGGAGACCATAAAAATCCTCTGCCAACACGGCGTTCGCCTATCGATAGCTCAGGATTTGCTTCAATGGGCAACCAAAGAACTCGTGATAATTTACTAAAAACACAAGAGTCTTCCCAACTCAGGCCAATATGATTGAGTAGAGGGACTGTGCAAACATAGGTGGTTTCTTTGGCTTGATGTTTTGCGGTCAAAGGAATGGTTTTTAATTCAACACCGATATTCTGAAAATCAGGCTCAGAAAGATTGCCTGCTGAGGCACCAAGATGTACCTCAAGCAATTGACCTATCCAGCCTTTATCATGTTTCAGGTTCTCTGGAACAGGCCAGTGGATCTTCTTGGCAAGGTCTGATAATTTTTGACCTGCAACGTCATGCACACGGGTTTCAAGTTCATGTTCTGTTTTGGGTTTACTGAATTTTGTCATGTGGCAATCGATATTAAATATTGCGGTTGAACAAGAGGTTGAACAAGAGCTTGAATTAAACAGATTTAATTAATAAAAAGACAAATCCAATAACTAATAGTAAAGGGATTAATGCAGCCACCATATCATTACTGGATGCTTTTGGACTGTTTTTGAGCATATCTTTGGCTCTGGGTACTATAAATACCAGCATTAAAATAATTAAAATAGCAGTGGAAATTTTCATCCAATCCATAATAAATTGACCTTGTTAAAAAATTAAAGGGAAAAAATACATATTTTAATGTGAGGAAGAAAGTACATGTCTGTTGGACATTACAAAAATAAGCCCCCAGCTCTTATTTATTGGTTAAAAGAAACTCAACAAATAAAGAAGAAGGGGGCTTATCCTCGTAAATATTGAACAATTAATCGTCAGACATGACGCCTAATAGCATCAATAAATTAACAAAGATGTTATATAAACTCAAATATAAGCCAACAGTGGCCATAATGTAATTTCTTTCACCACCATTGATGATACGGCTTGTATCATACAAGATGAAACCACTCATGATAACAATTACGATTGCAGAAATTGCCAGAGATAAAGCAGGTATTTCCATGAATATATTAGCCAGTGCTGCGATTAACACTAAAACCATTCCAACCACAAGCATACCGCCCATAAAGCTGAAATCACGTTTAGTTGTTAAGGCATAACCTGACAGGGCTAGAAAGATGACTCCCGTGCCGCCTAAAGATGTCATTATTAATTGGCTGCCATTAGAAAGCTGCAAATAACTGTTTAACATTGGACCTAAACCCAGTCCGAGTAAACCAGTGATAGCAAAAACAACACCAATGCCAGCTGCACTATTTGCTGTACGTGGTAAGACAAACCAAATGAGTCCTAATGCACCGAAAGTGCAAACTAAAGGCATAAAAGCTGGCATTGCCATGTGCATGGAAATGTAAGCGGTTAGTGCACTAAAGAGCAGCGTCACAGAAAGTAAAGCATAAGTATTCTTGAGTACTTTGTTAACTTCTAGAACAGCTGATTGCGATTGTGCAAGTTCTACTGGTCGATTCATTGTTGATTAGCCTCCTGGCTCTTCATTTTTAAATTTAAAAACATTTTATCAAACGGTTAGCCAATAAGGTTTGCCCATCGCTTGATTCGAATGATTATCTCTTAAATATGATATCTATGACAGTATATTTCAAGGAAAATTCATTTTTTTTTCATTTGGGGTAGCATTCCTTAAAAAGGTTGTTTATAATCGCCTCACTTTTCGACGGTGGGCTGGCTGAGCGGCTGAAAGCACTGGTCTTGAAAACCAGCAAGGAGTTAAATCCTTCGGGGGTTCAAATCCCTCGCCCATCGCCATTTCTAAGTTTACGAAATGAGAAAATGAAAAGTAACCTTATTTCAACTCTGAAATAAGCCATTTATAATTCATAGACTTAATCGATATTTTTCTTTAGAACTCATCCATTTTATTAGACACATTAATATGTCCTTATATTAAGTTTTACCTGTAGCATCTTATCTCTAAACAAGTTAAACTCTGTTTAAGTGAGGATGTAACTTAGTATATTGTTTAATTGTTCTTAGAAACTAATAAACAATATATATATTTAGGACGAAAGTTAACAGGCGACACTCAGAATAAAGCCTGGAGGATTACAGTGATAAAAGTTTTACTCGTTGATGATCATGAATTGGTCAGAACAGGGATAAGGCGTTTAATTGATGATATCAATGGCCTGGAAGTTGTCGGGGAAGTTGAGACTGGTGAAGCAGCAATTGATTTCACTCAGAACGAACATGTCGATGTTGTACTCATGGACCTTAATATGCCTGGCATTGGTGGAATGGAAGCAACCCGCCGATTAATTGCTAAAGATAAACATTTAAAAATTATTGTTGTGACTGTTCATGATAGCGAACCGTTTCCGCAGCAACTCTTCAAAGCGGGTGCAATGGGGTATTTGACCAAAGGCTGTAATATTGAAGAAATTGTTCATGCCATTAAAGAAGTTTTTTATGGTCGCCGCTATGTCAGTGTGGATATTGCCCAAAAAATGGCAATGAGTATACAACCTGACGAAGAAAACCCTTTTGACAAATTGTCACAAAGAGAGATGCAAGTCATGATGATGAGCATGCAGGGTATGAAAGGCCAAAAAATTTCAGAGCAGCTGAATTTAAGTCCAAAAACCATCAGTACTTATCGTTATCGTTTATTTGATAAACTCAGAGTCTCAAACGATGTTGAACTGACCCGTTTGGCAATGCAATATGGCTTGATTGATGATACGGTTTAAATCTCACATTAAGTCTGTATTCATTTAATTTATTGCTCTTTTTAACTACTCATTCATGTGTGAACTATTATTAAGCGCGATAAACCCAAAGAACCGTCTTCAAAGGTGCTTTCCATAGAGGAAGTACCTTCACAAAATAAACAAACACCTTCTCCTGATTTTCCCTCATTACTTTTTGATATCGATATTTTTCTAAAAGAGCTCACCACAAGACCAGGTGTTTATCGAATGATTGACGCCAATGAGATTGTGATCTATGTGGGTAAGGCAAAAAACTTAAAAAATAGAGTCAGTAGCTATTTTAGAAAATCGGGGCAAACACCCAAGACAATTGTTATGGTGAGTCAGATTGCTAAAGTTGAAATTGTTATCACCCATACTGAAAGTGAGGCACTTCTACTTGAAAACAATCTGATAAAAACTTTAAAACCACGCTATAACATCTTGTTACGTGATGATAAGTCTTATCCCTATATCTTTTTATCCGATAAAGATACTTTTCCTCGTTTAGCTTTTCATCGCGGCGCACGAAATAAAAAAGGGCGTTATTTTGGTCCTTATCCTAATGGTCATTCAGTTAAAAGTAGTTTGAATCTTTTACAGAAATTATTTCCAGTTCGACAGTGTGAAGACAGTTTTTATAAAAACCGTTCAAGAGCTTGTTTGCAACATCAGATCAAACGCTGTAAAGCGCCCTGTGTTGCTCTTGTCTCGGAAGAAGAATATGAAGAAGATGTGCGTCATACCGTGTTATTTCTCGAAGGAAAAAGTAATCAGGTCATTGATGAACTGATTAAAGGTATGGAAAAGGCAGCACAAAACCTAGAGTATGAAAAAGCTGCGCTTCATCGTGATCAAATTGCAGGGCTGAGACGACTGCAAGAAAAACAATATGTCAGCAATGAAAAGGGTGACTTGGACGTCATTGCTATTGAGTACCAGCAAGGTGTTGCTTGCATACAGCTCTTCTTTATTCGTGATGGGTTAAACTTAGGCAATAAAAGTTTTTTTCCAAAAAATGCTCAACATCAAAGTATTTCAGAGTTGTTATCGGCTTTCATTGCACAGTTCTATATTGTTTCATCAAAGTCTGATCGGTTGATTCCGAATATTATTTTAGTAAGTCATCCTTTTGATGACCAGAAAATTCTTGAAGAGATATTACAGACTCAATCAGGCCACAAAGTTGAAATTAAGGATAAAGTGAGAAGTGAACGAGCTCGATGGTTGCATATGGCACAAACAAATGCTCAGACTGCATTGATGAGCAGGTTATCTAATCGAGCCAGTGTGATAAAACGCTTTGAAGATTTACAAGATGCCTTGAAAATGGATAGGATGCCTGAACGGCTTGAATGCTTTGACATCAGTCATAGCTCAGGTGAGGCCACAGTTGCCTCTTGTGTTGTATTTGATCAATTGGGTCCTTTAAAAAGTGATTACCGCCGCTTTAATATCGATAACGTTACCCCTGGGGATGATTATGCGGCAATGCTCCAGGCACTCACACGACGCTATCGTCGTTTTTCTCAAGTGAACAATCAGGAGAGTCAGGACAATAAAATAATTGAGGGCAAGTTACCTGATTTACTTGTTATCGATGGTGGTAAAGGTCAGGTGAAACAAGCCAGGGAAGTCATGCAGACACTTCAAATAACATCAGTACAAATTATTGGTATTACCAAAGGTGAAGGTCGTAAAGCAGAACTTGATACATTGCTCTTGTCTGAGACAAATGAGAAAGTTATACTCCCATCCAACTCAAAAGCAATGCACTTAATACAACACATTCGAGATGAAGCCCATCGGTTTGCCATTACGGGACATAAAAACCGCAGAGCTAAAGCTAGAAAAACATCTCAATTAGAGAAAATCAGTGGCCTTGGGCCCAAACGAAGACAGCAACTTTTAAAGCAATTTGGCGGCTTACAGGAAGTAGCTCGTGCAGGTGTTGAAGATTTAGCTAAAATAAATGGTATTAGCAAACTGTTAGCACAAAAAATATATGACCATTTTCATAGTTAATTGGCTGTCGCATTCCCTTTTTAAAGCAAGATGAAGAATAAGTTGTTGTTTTACAAACAGGTGGTTTATTCTCTTGATGTAAATTGAGATTAAAGGTGACTTGCCTGCTCAAAACACATGGGGCTTGTTCATCAATATTTTTATGTAAAAATGGTTGTTGAAGCCATCAAGTATTATGTACTATCAAATTAAAGTGAATTAAAATTTTTATGCAATATACAATACCTAACCTACTGACATCCTTTAGAATTCTTCTTGTTCCTGTTTTTGTTATTTTTTTCTATCTGCCCGTCGATTGGGGACACCAGGCCGCCGCTTATATCTTCATGATTGCGGCTATCACTGATTGGTTTGATGGTTACTTGGCCAGAAAACTCAATCAAACTTCAGCATTTGGTGCTTTTTTGGATCCTGTGGCTGATAAAGTTATGGTGGCCGTTGCTCTGATTCTTTTAGTTGAACAAAATCCAACAGACTATCCCAGTATCTTTATGACAATGGCAGCAATTATCATCATTGGACGCGAAATTACCATATCAGCTCTACGTGAATGGATGGCAGAAGTGGGTTCAAGAACCAGTGTGGCTGTTTCGGTTATAGGAAAAATTAAAACCACAGCACAAATGGTGGCACTGACCTGGTTGCTTTATGCAGAGCCTCTGTTCGGTATTCCTCTGCTTGAGATTGGCTTTATATTGCTTTATGTCGCTGTTTTTTTGACCCTGTGGTCAATGATTGACTACATTTCATCAGCGCTTCCATCGCTTAAAGAATAATATTGTTTAGGACTTGTTCCTTAAGCTTATTGATTGTTACTTTTTCTTAAAAAAAGCGTTGACATACAACTCATAAACGTTAAAATACACGCCATCAAATCAAAGCGGGAATAGCTCAGTGGTAGAGCACAACCTTGCCAAGGTTGGGGTCGCGAGTTCAAATCTCGTTTCCCGCTCCATTTTGATTTTTTGTTTTATTGATACTTTTACCTACCTAAAAGTTTCAAGTGATACTCAAGAAATAAACTCCACCTATATTTGTACAAATCATTAACACATATAGTGAAGTATTTGTTTTATTTGGCTGAATGGCAGAATGGCTATGCAGCGGATTGCAAATCCGTGGACCTCGGTTCGACTCCGGGTTCAGCCTCCATTAAACAAATTTTCTTATTCCATGTTGCGGGAATAGCTCAGTGGTAGAGCACAACCTTGCCAAGGTTGGGGTCGCGAGTTCAAATCTCGTTTCCCGCTCCAAATACACCTGTTTGCCCAGGTGGCGAAATTGGTAGACGCAAGGGACTTAAAA
>JADGEK010000079.1 GCA_016744395.1 Gammaproteobacteria bacterium
TGATCATGAACGATTTTTAACCAAATCGACCTATTTCAGGCTCATTTCCCGTTAGAATCACCTCTTTTGTTCAGGCTCATTTCGCATTGGACAAGGCTAGGGCTTGATTTATTGCTTCAGGTAGTTTATCCTTCCCGACCTTGGAGAGGTGGCCGAGTGGTCGAAGGCGCACGCCTGGAAAGTGTGTAAACCGTAAGGTTTCGAGGGTTCGAATCCCTCCCTCTTCGCCATATACAGACCGCATGCTTTGTTTAATTAAAGTTTGCGGTTTTTTTATGCGTGATTGGTTAAATTAGTGAAAATAAAAGCTTTCTAGCATTTTTAATTTATTAGTCAGTGCTTCAATTTGCCCAAGTAGTTTTGCTTCATAATCCATCATAATTAAATTCCCTATTTTATATAGATGACTGCTTTCAGTATTTTTATTGATCAACTGAAATTTAGCTTAATACTCCTGTATTAAAGCTGTGGTCTTTTTGGCTACTATTTAACCACCACAGTAAATTCTCATGCATTTAATATGAAAAAGCAAGTATTTGTTTTAATTTATCTTCTTTTGATTTCACTAAACTTTGATACATTTTGATTAGGTGTTTGGGCTCACCTTGTTGTTTACCTTTGCTAATTTGAAGTTGTAATTCAGAAATTTCTGTTTCGAGTTGTTGTTGAAGATCCATTGGAAAGTAACTCCTTGTAAGATTGATAAGTTTATTTTATAGGAGTTTTATTTTTAACACTGTAGGATAAAAGAAAAATGACTGTAAGAATTTAGTGAAAATATATCAGATTTTATTCACATGTGGTTCAAATAACATACAAACGAGATCGCTTGCTGCACTTATAATGAATAGATCGGATTCATTGGGAATAACAGCTTTTTTATAGTAAAAATCGACAGTGGCTAATACTTTTGCTTCTGAAGAAAGAACTGGTTCGGAACAGCAGGCGTTATAAGAAGAGTGATTGAAGATAGAGCTAAAAACCTGGCTTTTAGATAGTGACTTAATTGTATTTTTATTTTCAGGTGATACGTTGAGGTTAGAAATGATTTTTCGTTTGCTTGAGATGGCAGCAATAGAGCAGGCATTATTTTCTAGACTAATATCCAGATTTTCAATTTTTTGCTTAAAGTCTTTGGGGATACTGGGTGCTGCTCCAATTGTTAATGTGTTACTTTGAGGGTTTAATATCATAATGGCACAATTGACATCTTGAATGATTGATTCGATATCCTTTGCCAAGATTTTTAAAATATTTTCATTTGAGTGGCTATCTGAAATGAGTTGCAAAACTTGGCAACGCAACTGTAATAGCATTTTATCCTGACGAATTCGAGTAATGTCTTGAGCCATGCCCTCAATTTGGTTAACTTGGTTGTTTTCATTGTATTTTGGGGTTTCAGTGATCAGAAGGTATTGTATTCGACCCATTTTATTGTAAATTTCAACTTCAAAACCATTCTGACTTTTTTCAACAAAGGTTTGCAAGGCTTTGTTGAGTACAAAATCCGTATGAGCGTTTTGAGGTAGATACTGAAAAGGATTGGTTAAAAACTCTTCTTTAGAAAACCCCAAAACCTGTGTGATGGATGAACTGACATAGGAGAAAAAATTATCTTTATCACGAGTATAAAAAAAATAATTTTCATTAATAGCGTCAGCTAGATTTTGGTACTTAAGCTTATCAAGTTCGATAATACGTTTCTGCTCTAACAATTCCTGGGTTTGAAGTGTTACCTGCGTGGTTAAATGTCTTGTTACTTTAATAAAAGTGATGGCAAGTAATAATTCAGTGATGATTAAAGCAATAATGCCATACAGAAGATTAAACCATTGTTCCTCATTGTATATGGCCATTTGTTTATCAATTTTGTGAGTAATTAAAACTGCGCCAATGTCTTGCCGTGATGGTGTTAAAGTACCGATATAGTCTCTAAAAGGATGAAATGTGTAGGAATAAAAATGATTCTTATAATTTATAATTCTGGCAATACTGTCTGCTTTTTGTGATTGATTTTCAGAATTAATTGTCTTGGAAATAAATTCAAGAAAATGTTCTTGATTGGGTCTTGAACTGGATTCTAATACACAATCACAGCCATGAATGGTCTTGCTATTATAGTTTCCTACAATAAATTCATCCCATACAGTCTTTTTTATATGCTGATTATTAAGCAAGATATTGAGTTCGATGTTCGTATTTTGATCAATTGTTTCTAGTATTTTTTTATAGGATGTACCAACTTCCAAGGCACCGACATAGACTCTTTTTTGTCGAGTCTGATCCCATGCAAAAACAGGGGCTACACTTCGCAGAGCAGAGTAAATTTTACCTGTTTCAAAGCCGCTTCTAGCTGTTTGTTCGGTATTGGTATCAACAATAATGAAACGTAAATCATCCATTCTATCGCCGAATTTTTCAGGTTTGTGGACGCGCAGAAATGAGAGATCTCCAGGGCCAAGATGAAAGTGTAATTGGCGTACATCAAATTGTTCGAAGGTTGTTTGCCAGGACTTAGCAACTACTTGATAAAGTTGTTCTCTGAGTGCTGCGGTCTTTTTACCCCCAGTGTTTTCCTGACCTGGAGTATTATTTTCAAGTTCAAGTGCTTTTTTCCCCTGTAAAAAAAGATCTTGAACTTGTTTATTCTCTGCAAAAAGGGTGGCTTGCATGGAAAGGCTGTCATAGGTTGACTCCAAAACAGTTTTATAAATAGCGTAGGCGTTTTTACTTTCTCCTTGTAAGTTTGTATGAAAAGATAAATGAGTATAGTGATGATTCGCAATAATGAAGAGGCTATCAATCAGAGCGATAGTGAGACTAAGAAAAATAAAGAGTCTTTTACTGTTTCCCATATTGTGACTTTAGTTTGGTGTATTGGTGAATTATCATGATAATAATCTCATTCCAAATGGCCAGAATAATACGTAAAATCAAAAAAGATAAACGCACTAGAATAATTAAATGTTTATACTCAGGTTGTTTGGGTACAGGTCTTATCTGTAAAAATACTCAGGAAAACCACCACTTGAATGGGAGTATACCACTACATGTTAAAGCTTTCAGGCCCCAAGAGTAAATCAGTTAGGTAAATTGAGACTTATGGCACATATGTGATGATAATTAAAAAGCTTGATAAACTAGTAGCCATGGACAAGTTACCTCAATGACTTTAGAGCATACGCATGCTAGTAATATCTGAAATAAACATTAATTATCATGTGGTTAACAGAAATTAGAAGCGGAATATTGACAGTGTGAAAATTCCTCAGGTAGGTAAAGTAATCGAAATATTCAAATCTGTAATTTTATGAGTAATGTGTTCATAAGTGAGAACAAAAGCAGATAATTATGATGATTTAAAACAGTTTCTGATCAATTTCAGCGATAACTTGTGAAAGTGATTGAGAAAACTCAGAAATAAGCGCCTTTGTTTGAGTTTGATCCAGTTTTACTGTAATGGCATTAAGTGAACTTGCACCTATATTTGAACTCAATCCTCTCACTGTATGAGCACTTCTTTTTAAAGCTTCCTGATCCAAAGATTCCACGTCAAGATCACGATAACCTTCAGCAAATTTTTTCAGTATTTTTATATAGATTGTCTTATTACCTGAAAAAAAGGATAAACCCAATTCAGTGTCAATACTGATAAATTCAGGCACTTCGAATTCATTAGGTGTGTTCGCTGAATTTATTGTGGATGTATCTTGTATTATTGGCTGCATGTTATCATCAGCTTGTGCCGAAAAATACTTAAGTAAAATCTCATAGAGTTTATAAATGTCAATGGGTTTATTAATATGTTCATTCATGCCTGACAAGAGTGTTTTTTTCAAATCTTCATTTCTGGCGTTTGCCGTTAAAGCAATAATTGGTATTTTTTTATCTTGTTTTCGAATAAGCTGCGCAGCTTCGTAGCCATCCATAATCGGCATTTGAATATCCATAATGATGAGCTTATATTTTTGAGGAATGAATTTTTTTATTGCCTCAAGGCCATTAGAGGCAATATCAATTTCTATTTGACTGTTTTCCAAGATGCATGTGATGATTTCCTGGTTGACTATATTATCTTCAGATAACAGAATTTTTCCAGAGAGCTTATTAATATTATTTTTTAATTCTATCTTTTGTTCCAGATCATATTCTTGCTTCCATTCATGCTGTTCAATGGGATGAATTTTTGTTTCATCATTTATTTCAGTCAGTTTAATTTCAAAAATAAAACAGCTGCCAACACCAAATTTACTATTAACCCAAATAGTACCATGCAT
This sequence comes from Gammaproteobacteria bacterium, assembly GCA_016744395.1. Classification (GTDB taxonomy): domain Bacteria; phylum Pseudomonadota; class Gammaproteobacteria; order GRL18; family GRL18; genus GRL18. The sequence goes on from JADGEK010000079.1 coordinate 4,278, forward strand.
TAATTCAACTAAACTCTTTGAAATATAAAGTCCTAAACCAGTACCACCATGTATTCTGGTCGTACTGCCATCGGCCTGGGAAAATGACTTAAAAAGTTTTGATTGTTGGTCAACTTTAAGACCTATCCCTGTATCCTTGACTTCAAATCTGAAACAATTTTTTTTCTGTTTTTGTATCGTTAAAGTAATTTCTCCTGACGGAGTAAACTTAATTGCATTATCAAGTAAATTGGTCAGTACTTGTGAGATCCTTAAATCATCACCATGAAATTGAGATCCTATTTGAGGATCGTAGTTAACAATGATCTTTATATCTTTTTCTTTTATTTTAAATGAAGCTTGAGTAATGATTGCATCAATGAGTTTGATGAGATTAAAGTTGACTTTTTCAATACGGAGTTTGCCAGCTTCTACTTTTGAAAAGTCCAGAATGTCATTAATGATTCCCAAAAGAGACTTGGCTGACTGATCAATGATGGTGAGAAAGTTTTTTTGTTTTAAGTCAGGTTTGGCTTCTAGTGCCAAGTGAGTCATTCCTATAATTCCATTCATAGGTGTTCTTATTTCATGGCTCATATTGGCTAAAAATTCTGATTTGGCTTGTGTTGCTGCAATGGCTTTTTCTTTGGCCTCAATTAATGTTTTTTCGACTGCTTTTTGTTCATCAATGTTTTTCCATAAAACATGAATAATCCCTCTTTTGTTAAGTCGAATGTGGGTTAGAATGACCTCTACCCAAAACTCTTCTCCTGTTGTTTTAATATGCTTCCATTCAAAAGTATGTGAGTGATGTTCAATGGCTTTAGCAATCATTTTTATTGATTTATCATCACTTTTTTTACCATCAGGTTGAATTGGGGGTGATAATTGGGCAGGCAGCATCTTTAAAATATCATTTTTTGATTGTGCTTTTAACATTTTTACTGATTGAGCATTACAGTCAAAGAAACGATAGGTCGTTGTGTCTAATAAGAGAATGCCATTAGGTGAATTTTCTGATACTAAATTATAAAGTTCTTTTTGCTCTTCTAATTTTGAATTGTAGTTTTTTAATACACGTTGTCTCTGGACTAAAAAAAGAATAATGAAAACCACAAATAATAAAACTTGCCAGGTCAAAGTGTAGTCAATTTCTTTTTCATATTTGATGGATATCCATCGATTGATAATTTTTTTAATTTTCTCCTTATCAATTTGATGGATGATCTTTTGTAAAATGCTGAGTAAAATTTCATCATCATTTCTGACTGCAGAGCCCATATCCCATGTTTCTAGAAATTTACCTGTGATTTTTAATTCGCCAGTAAAGTTTTTTTTAACGTTATGGGCAATTCCTGAGAGTGTGCCGATATAACCAAAAAGTTGTCCATCTTTCACTTTTTGCAGACCATCCTTCATGCTCTTTACTTCAACGATGTTAATGTTGGGATAAATTTCTTCTAATATGTCAATAAAGGCATAATCAGCTACAATACCTACTTTTTGAGTATCGAGAGTATTAAAGTCTGCGATAAAAGGGACGTTATGTCTTGTTGCAATGACTAATGGCACTTTGAGGTAGGGTTGAGTAAAATTAAGGTAAGTGCTTCTTTCAGTGGTTTGCACGGCAAAATCAATGATGTCACATTTCCTCTGTCGGGCAAAATGAATACTTTGTGACCAGGATGTAGTGGGTATCACATTGATTGGAATAGGCAGTTTATTTTTTATTAGCTGATAGATTTCAGCACTAATCCCAATGTAGTGACCATTTTCAAGTTTTGTAAAAGGGAGCCAGTCAGGATCAACGCACATAGTAATTTGATCTTTATTTTTCAAATACTGTTTTTCTTCTTGTGAAAAATTTAATTTTTGTTCATTTTCATTATAAATCACATTATCCAGTTCAATAACACCTCTTGCCAAGCCCAGAATTTTGTATATTTCAAACATTTTTTCCAATGTGCTTTTTTCTATTACTCCAATTTTATTTGTGTGGTAATATGCCAATTTTTTAAGTTCTTTTGACTCATAAAGATAGGCTTCTCTTGATTTTTCTTGGGTGTTATATTTTTTTAAAATAATATCAATGGTTTCATCAATATGCTCAAAGGCATATTGCCATCCTTTTAATGAGGCTTCTCTGAAGTTTTTAACTCGCTGTGGGTGATTCGTCAGTTCGGACTGGCTGGTAAATAAAATGTCATTGTAAAAATTAAAACCATAGTTTTTGGGGTGAAATATTATGCTTTCTAAGCCCTTTTCTTTTAACGCAAAGGGTTCATTTGATATATAAGATGCCATTAGATCGGTTTTAATATTGATCAAATCATTTACATCATATGAGTGTTGTTGAATATGAATATCACTAGAACTGATCCCTTGAGAGAGCATCATTGCAGTGAGCACTGCATCATTGGTTTTATCGCCTGTTAACATTACTCTTAGATTTTTAATGTCTTGAATGTTTTTAATATTAGAGCGTTTAGCTGCAAATAATACAAGAGGAGATGATTGATAAATTGATGCAAGGTAAATAATTTTTTTACCTTCAGCTATCTCTATTAAGGAACCAGGACGTCCGACAGCATAGGTTGAACGACCTTCAATGACTTCTGAAACCATATTTAAACCAATGCTTGATTCTTTTATTTCAACCTCAAGATTTGATTCTTTATAAAATCCTTTTTCTTTTGCCATGTAATAGCCGGCAAATTGGAATTGATGTTGCCATTTGAGTTGTAATGAGATTTTTTGAAAAGCAGCACTGGCCGAGATAGAAATACTGAAGAGACTCAATGCAAGAAAAAATTTCAGGATGAATTTAATTTTGACCATTAACTTATAAAATCTTCTGTTTCTGAATTCAGTGGAATGAACATGATGCTCAGAATCTCTAATATGCTTAGATTAGATCTGAGTTTGGAAATTTGAAACTGATACTAGAGTTTACTCCTTTATCTTATAATTTCTCAAGTTTATTGCGTCACAAAATTCCTATAGTAAGTGTAGGATATTTCTTATTTTTTCCTTTTAACAATAATGTCCTAGCATTCATGTATGAATATAGAAGAGCATTTGATGCTCATGATGGTTTAATGGAATAGTGCTGACTTATGCCATAATTCGTCATAATTCATCATAGGATATTCAGTAACTATTCATTCTTGTTCGATATGATATGGCTTAACTCTTTAAAATATTTTTCACTTCATTCAAACTGGTGTATTTATGGCACATAAATCAAACAACGATCACTTAAATTTTAGTCTGATAACAAGACTATTTCTGCTTGTGTTGTTGGCTTTTTTTCTGAGCGGCTGTGAAGATAATGAATATAAAACAAACACATCTAAAGCCGTTGTTCTAGAAACAGTGAGGGTGTCGGATGATAATACTAAGGTATTGCAGGAACATGATTCCAGGTCCGTTCAAAACACTCTACAGATCCAAAATTCTCAACAGGTTCAAGACTCTCAACAGGTTCAAGATTCTCAACAGGTTCAAGACTATTCCAAAATAAAATTTCAAATCCTGGATTTCTCTGAGCGAGATTATAAAGGTACTGCTAGTTTGGGATTGGTGTTGTCGGTCCCTATAGATTCGGCGGGTGATTTTCAACAATATCTAGTTCTTGAACGTCGAGGCGGAGAAAAAGTGGATGGTACATGGATTTTATCTCCCAACGGGAAAGAGCTATTTTTTAAAAATATTGAGCCTGAAGAAGAATATCTATTAACAGTGTATGCCAACCTGAGCGCTGTTAACAATCAAAAACTGACCGCTCGATATAGAAAAAATATAACGACCCGTCCGATTGAAGCCTCAGTGACTTTTGCACATGAAGGCGGAATATTACCTCTGACTCAATCTAAAGGTTTGCCTGTTTATAGCACTAATATCAGTCATGTTGATATTGAATTTCATAAGGTAAAAAACAATAAAATAATGGCTTTTTTAGAATCATGGAGTGGTGGTAAAAAAAGTGCTTATCAATTAGAAAATTATGCTGATAATTCTAAGCTGGTTTACTCTGCTCGATTTGATTTACCAATAGAAAAAAATAAACGTGAACGAGTGGTATTGTCTATCAATCATATTGAGGCACTTAAAGATGCGGGAATCTATATGGCTGTAATGAAAATTCCTGGTCATTATGATTATAAACAAGCCGTTACTTATTTTATTCGAAGTGATATAGGTGTTCATGTCAGGCGCTATCCTGGTCAATTGGATATTTATACTCGTTCTTTAATTTCAGGCGCGGCTTTGGGGGAAGTTAAAGTAAGTTTATTGGATGAGGATAGTAAAATCTTAGTTCATAACATATCGGATAAAAATGGACTAATCTCTTTTAGTCGAAAATTAAAAAAAGCAAATTTGATCTTGGCACAGAAGGATAATCAGATGTCCATTGTTCGCCTGAACAGCCCTGCTCTAGATTTATCTGAATATAATATCGGTGCAAGAACCGCCTTTGAAAATGAAGCTTTTATCTATGCTCCCCGTGATCTGTATCGACCAGGTGAAAAAGTGGAGTTTAGCATGCTGGTACGTAACTTTGATGGCCGATTAATACCTGAAATTCCAATTAAAGCGGTCATTAAACAAGAAGATGGACAAGTAGTAAAGCAATTTATCTGGCATGCTCAGAAAATGGGCTATTATCACCATATTTACAATCTTGCCAATAATGCCAAAACAGGACGTTGGCATATTGAAGTGAGCTTACCTGGTGATGAAATACCTAGAAAATGGTATTTTTCAGTAGAAGACTTTTTACCTGAACGTATGAAGTTGACCATTGGGGAGACAGAGCCCCAGCATTTGATTCAATCAGATGAAACCTTAGTGGTTCCTGTTAATGGCCAATATCTTTATGGTGCACCTGCTTCGGGTAACCGTTTGGAAACCAGTATTTACACCTTTATTGATCAGGAAGCGATTGAAGCATTACCTGGTTATTTATTTGGCTTGTCAGAAGAAGAAGGCGCGGTTAACAGTTATGATCTTGATAATAAAATGCTTGATGAACAAGGGCAACTTGATTTACAAATCTCATCAATCTGGCAAAAAATAAAATCACCCATTGTCATAAAAGTCACTGGCAGTTTATTTGAAACGGGTGGCAGAGCCGTTAAACGTCAGGCCAAATATCGGGTTTGGCCAAGTGATACCCTCATTGGTATTCGACCACATAGTGAGAAAGCCAAAGAGAATAGTGTACTCAAATTTGATGTAATTAATGCTGATAAGCTCGGTCATTTACAACGGGCAGATAATCTACAAGTCACCTTAATAAAAAAACGCCGTGATTATTATTGGTCATACAATGATTATGATGAATGGGAAATGAGTTATAGTGATAAACAATACCCCGTATTAAAACAAACTCTTTCAATTAAAAAAGGAGGGAAACATCTTCTGGAGATTCCTGTGGAGTGGGGTGAATATCGGTTGGAGATTTTAAATCCAGACAATCAACTCACCACGGCAATTGAAATAAATGCAGGCAGTGCCTGGTACTATAAAAACCAGCAATCTAAAGTAACTCGACCTGATAAAATCAATCTTATATTGGATAAAAAATACTATAAGGCGGGTGATATTGCAAAACTTCTTATTAAATCACCCTTTATAGGCAAAGGGATTATTCTGGTTGAAAATAATAAGGAACAGCTTTGGCAGAAAAATATTGATCTTAATAATACCAATGAATTGGCATTGGATATTCCAGTTTCAAGTGATTGGCTTCAACATGATATCTATATTTCCGTAATACTCTTTAATCGCATTGATGATGATCAAGAACAAATTAAACGTGCTATTGGTTTAGTTCATCTCCCTTTGGATAGAAGCGAACGTCAAATTAAAATGACATTAGAAGCGGCTCAAAAAAGCAAACCTTTTTCAAAGCTGCCCGTCATAATCAAACTGGATAAAGCACTATTGGATAAATCAAGATTGACATCAAATAGTTCTAGTGAAATAAGTGTAACGCTTGCTGCAGTTGATGTCGGTGTTTTAAATGTCAGTGGCTTTGAAACACCTGATCCGTTTGCCTGGTTTTTTTCTCAACGCCGTTTTGCAGTAGATAGTTTAGATCTCTATGGCAATATTATGGATGGTAGAAAAGGCATTGTTGGTAAACAACGCTTTGGTGGTGACATGGATGTGACCAGTGCTGGAAATTTACAAAAAGCCAATAATAAAATAGTATCCTTATTTCAACAGCCTGTGATATTTGATGAGCAGGGTATAGCAAAAATATTGTTAGATATTCCTGATTTTAATGGACAGTTACGCCTTATGGCTGTTGCCTTTAATGGAAATTCTTTTGGTCAAGTGGAAGAAAATATTATCATTGCTGCGCCTTTGGTAACTCAGCTCTCAATGCCACGGTTTTTAGCTGCCAATGATGAGTCACAATTAACTTTGGATGTCCATAATATGACTGATAAGAAGCAGACTGTTCGCATTCAATTGGACAGTGATAATCGACTTGAAATTTTAGAACCGCTTAGAGAATTATCATTAGAAAAAGGTGAAAAAACAGTACTTCATTTTACGATTCATAGTCAATCCAGATTTGGCTTGTCTGATATCAATTTATCCATTAATACTCTACTGAAGCCTACAGATCTTAAGGCAACGACTACTGATAAGATGCTACAAACTGCTGAAATGCCAGTAGAAGTAACTGAGGTGATTAATTTGCATCGTCATTGGCAATTGCCTATCAGGCCTGCCTGGCCTGCAGTTATTCGCACTGAAAAGCAGATTTTAAATGCAGAGCAATCGTTAAGTTTAACTCTGCAAACTGATGATTTAATGCCAGAGACTCTGGCAGGAGAATTAATTGTATCAAATCAGCCTCCCATTGATCTGCCAACGCATCTAAAGCACTTGTTAAAATATCCTTATGGCTGCCTTGAGCAAACAATCAGCAGCAGTTATCCATGGTTACTTGCAGATAAGAATAATATGGCGTCGTTAGGCCTGGACTATCTTAAAATAAAGAATTCTTTAATTGATTTTTCAAAACGCAAAGAATATCTGTTACATGGTATGCAAAAAATCAGTGCCAAACAATTAAGTAATGGTGGATTTGGTCTCTGGAGTAATCAGAGCAGTGAAGAATTATGGTTAAGTGTTTATGCCACTCACTTCCTTTTACAGACAAAAGATCAAGGCGTGAGTGTGCCCAGTGATGTTATAAAACCAGCAATTAAACGTTTACAACAATATTTGCGTTCTACAAGACCTGGTTATAATTACCGTTACAGTCAGTATCCTGAGCATTTTACTCTGGCGTATAAGTCTTATGCTGCCTATGTCCTTTCAACGCTGCGTCAAGCACCTTTAGGCACCATGCGAACACTGTATGACTATCATAACAAAGATGCTCGCTCTGGATTGCCCTTGATGCATCTTGGTATTGCCTTATATCATCAGGGTGATAAAAAACGAGGTAAGGCAGCCATTAGCAAATCTTTGACCCTATCAAGAGATGCAAATAATTATTTAGGTGACTATGGAAGTCCTGTCAGAGATGTAAGTTTAATGTTGGAAGCCTTACTTCGATTTGAACCTGATCATGAGGGTATCAATTTATTGTTGATGAAATTACAGGATGAGCTCACTAAACGTCAATGGTTAAGCACACAGGAACGAAATGCTTTATTTATCGCAGGGGTTGCATTAAAACAAAATAGCCAGAATCAATTACTGAATGATAAGTGGCAAGTCATTATAACAACGGTACTTGAAGAAAAGAAAATTATCCATGATGGTGATTTTAAACAAACAATCAATCAGTCTGTACTGGTAAATGAAGAAGGTATTAATCTGAAATCACTGAGCAGTGAACGCTTATATGCAAAGTTCAATGTCAGTGGTTATACAAAGGCAGCTCCAGAGTCTGATTTTAAGCATTTTAATATTAATCGTACCTACTACAACCCCAAGGGGAAGGTCATCTTACCTGAAGACGTTGCTGTGGGTGAATTAATGATTGTTGAACTTTCTTTACAAGCTAAAAATCGCATTCAGGATGCCCTGGTTGTCGATTTATTACCTGCTGGATTTGAAATTGAAAATCAAAATTTGGAACACAGTATTAAACTGGATGAATATCATATTGGTTCACAGGCACTGATTGATAAAATGTCATCCAATGATATTAAATATCAGGCTTGGCGCGATGATCGTTACGTGGCTGCCATTGATATTAAAAGCCACACGCCACAACGACTTTATTATTTGCTTCGTGCTGTGACGCCAGGTCAATATCAAGTCCCCCCACCTTATGCAGAAGATATGTATCGCCCGTATATTCGCGCCATAGGTGAAACACCAGAACCTCAAAAAGTACTCAATAGAAATTATCAAATGTGATAAAAAGGTTTCGATAAATAACAATGAAAAGACTCTTTTTAACAAGTGGCATTAGTATTCAGTTTATTTTGATCCTTTTTGTAATTTTTATTACTTTTGATCACTACTTACCGCTACCTGACCCTTTTGCAGAAAATAATTCTGAACATTTTGCCCGGTTAATTGTGGCACAAGATGGTACACCAATGAGAGCATTTGCTGATGAACAAGGAGTATGGCGCTATCCTGTGACCATTGAAGAAGTCTCAGAGAAGTATATTGAAACGTTACTGGCGTATGAAGATCGATGGTTCTGGATTCACCCTGGAGTGAATCCACTTGCAATGCTTAGGGCGACAGGTCAGAACCTTATTAATGGTCGAATTATTTCAGGCGGCTCCACACTTACCATGCAGGTGGCTAGAATTCTTGATCCTCATAGTCGAACCATTGCAGGGAAACTGAAACAGGTCTTTCGGGCATTCCAACTGGAATGGCATCATAGTAAAGCAGAAATTCTGACCATGTACTTAAACTTTGCCCCTTTTGGGGGGCCGATTGAAGGAGTTCAGGCTGCAAGCTTTGCCTATTTGAGCAAAAGCGCTAAAGAGTTGAGCCTGGCTGAATCTGCCTTGTTAAGTGTTTTACCACAATCTCCGACTCGATTCAGACCCGATCGACATCCACAAAGAGCAACTCAAGCGAGAAATAAGGTCTTAGAGCGCTTGCAGAGCTTTGGGTACATTTCTAAAGAATCAGTAGAGGATGCGAAGTTAGAAATTGTTGTCTCTCAATTAAACGCCAGTCCCATGCTGGCTCCGATATTATCTCGTCGAATTAAACAAAAGGCCAAACAGGGAGAAACTCTAGAAACAATGATTGATGCTAATCTTCAAGCTAATCTGGAAGGTTTAGTTAAAGATTACTCACATCAATTGTCAAAGAGTAGCTCAGCCGCAGTATTGGTTGTTAACCACCATACAATGGCAGTTAAAGCTTATGTTGCTTCAGCTGATTTTTATGATGATCAACGTTATGGTCAAGTTGATATGATTCGAGCCATACGTTCGCCAGGTTCCACCCTTAAACCTTTTCTTTACGCAATGGCACTTGATCAAGGGCTGATCACTTCACATTCAATGCTAAAGGATGAAGCAATCAATATTGCAGGTTATAAGCCTGAAAATTTCAGTCATAATTTTTCAGGGGCAGTAAGTGTGAGTGACGCATTACAACGTTCTTTAAATATTCCAGCTGTGCAAGTTTTACAATTTTTAGGACCTGGATATTTTCATTCAAAATTAGAAAATGCAGGTGTAATGTTAAGAATGCCACCCAATAGTCGACCAAATTTATCAATGATATTAGGTGGTGTGGGTACTCGTTTAGAGGAATTAGTTTCAGCTTATACGGCATTTTCCAGAGGCGGAAAAGCAGGTCAGTTGAGATACACACCTGACTCGGTGATCAAGGAAAAATTTCTTATGTCACCTGGTGCTGCATGGATTGTTCGAGATATATTATCTCAGATACCCAATAGAAACCGATTGTCATCCATGATAAGCCACAATTCCTCTGACAGTCGTTCTTTATTGGCGTGGAAAACGGGCACCAGTTATGGTTTTAGAGATGCCTGGGCACTTGGCATGACTCGTGATTACACGATTGGAATTTGGACTGGTCGCCCTGACGGCACACCTGTTCCAGGCCATTATGGTGCACAAACTGCTGTACCCTTATTAAAGTCTGTGAGTCAAAATTTGCCAATGCTTTCTTGGAATTCGAAGCTTTTAAATAAAAAATCTCAATTTGAGCATCCATTTAATAAACCCATTTTACGCCCAGATACCGTGACTCAAGAACTGATCTGTTGGCCAGGCGGTGAATTGTCTTTGACTGCTGATGTCAATGTTTGTAAAAAAAGGCAATTGGCATGGATATTAGATAATACTTTTCCACCTGTACTGCCCATTAACCCAGAAATTGCAACCACATTAAATGAGTTAAAAATTACTTCAATTAACAATAATACCCACATAAAAAAACCACAAGGTTCGAATCATGACTTAGCAATTAATTTGGAAGCAAATGGGGGGGTAGGTGAGCTCTACTGGTTCATTAATGGTAAGCCAATCAATAAACAAGCCACTCGTGCGGTGTTGAGTTATACCTTTAAGAAAGCAGGGGAATATAAAATTAATGCTATTGATATGACGGGACAGAATCATCAAATTATTATTTTTGTTCAAATTTGAAGGTTGATGAGATACTTGCAATACTTCCCCTGAGACCACTTTTCACTAAAAACTTGATCACTTGAATTGCCTATGATTCAATTCATGAGGATTTGTAACTTCTCTGGATTTAAAACACCTCTCCAATTTTATGTTAAGGATTTTATGCAGCATGATTGAGCACAAAATAATTTTAAGTAGTCTTAAGCTGATCTTATGGATCTTTATTATCAATGGCTCTCAGGTTTTTGCTAAAGAATTAACAATTAAAGATGTGGCTGAAGCAGAAAAAAGAAGTGAGACTATCCGTGAAAGTAAAGTGGAGGCAACTGAAACAACATTAAATATAAGCACGCCCTTAAAGTCTGTTATCGCCCTGAGAGATAATGCCAATAATCATAATTGGAAAGAGGCGGTAAAATACCTGGATCTTCGATATATTGAGCCTAAAATATCAGATGAACAAGCAGAAACTCTAGTGCGCCAACTTCAAATTATTTGGAAACAACAAAATATTCTGGACTTGTCAACCATTAGCAATACTCCAGAAGGGCATAAGAATGATAAGTTACCAGCCTATAGAGATCTGATTGGTTACCTGGAAATCAGAAAGGGAAAAATCCCTGTATATATGCAACAAGTACCTGATGGCAAGGGAGGGCGAATTTGGAAGGTTTCAAACTCAACCATTTCTAAACTACCTGAAATATGGGACGAACTAGGGTATCACCCGCTTGTTGAATCCATATCGACCCATTTACCCGACTTTCAAATTTTTGGTTTATATAACTTTCAATTAATTGGTTTGCTTCTTATTATCTTTTTAAGTTGGATTTTATCGGCTCTGGTGCGTTCACTTTTACAAAAACTATTCTCACTGACCAAATACTATAAAGAAAATATGCTCCAATTTATTCGCATACCATTGCGTCTGTTCTTATTTTTTATTTTTATTAATATGAGTATTGGCAGTCTTGGTCTTACTATAAATACTCGGGTTTGGTTAGAATCGGGTGTATTGAATTATTTAGCAGGAATTTTTCTGGCCTTAGGCATTATTGAACTTATCACTGCGATTTTTATTAATCGTTCAGAAAAGAATGAGCACACTTTAGCTGTTGTCAGGCCATTAGTGACTATTTTGAAAATAGTCACTGTTATTGTCATCATTCTCAGTTGGTTTGAAAAAGCAGGATATAATGTTGCTACCATTTTAACAGGTCTGGGTATTGGTAGTTTGGCGGTTGCATTAGCAGCACAAAAAACACTTGAGAATGTTTTTGGTGCCTTTACATTATATCTTGCTAAACCCATTCAATCGGGTGACTTCTGTCAATTTGGTAATATTTCGGGGACGGTCGAAGAAGTTGGTTTGCGCTCAACCAGAATTCGAAAGCTGGATCGTTCGGTCGTCTTTGTACCCAATTCAGTTTTTGCATCCAGTAGTGTTGAAAATTTTTCTGAAATCGATCGACGTTTGTACAATAAGGAACTAAGAATTACCTTAGAAACAACACCCGCACAAATACGTCATTTATTAATTGCACTGCGTACGCTTATTATTTCTCATTCTAAAACGCTTGATACCGCAGCTCGAGTCCGTTTTGAAAATATAGAGCGGGATTGCTTTTTAATTGTAATTAATGTCTATATTGATACAAAAAGTTTAGATGAGTATAAAGCTATTTCAGAAGATATTAATTTACATATACTTGAAATTTTGGCTCATGAAGACGTTAGATTAGCCATACCAGAGCAACAAATATTTATCTCTCGAAAAGCATCAACGGATGACAACTCAGTCACAATGGCCAAAGAAAATATTAATGAATTGATTGAAAAACATGAGTTGCCGTTTCCAGATTTTTCAGAACAGCAAATAGATAAGATGAGAAATAGCATTCCATACCCATCAAAAGGCTCCAACACCCTTAAAAATAACGCATAAAATGAATGAATTGAGAAGGGATAGGTTCATACAGTGATGGAATATAAAAAAATTTATATTTTGCTTCTTATTTTCATAATTTAGAAATTTAAAATTGTTCTGTGTAGGATGTATCTTACGCTGGTGGCTTTTATATGAATAATCTTGACTCGTGCCATGTTGTGTCTTTTCTTGTGCACAAATAAAACTTGCCTGTAATACTTTTCCCCAAGTAATTTCATTTTCAATGCATATTGAAAATGATTTCTATTAAGACTACTATTGAAACATTGTGATTCATTAAATAGACTTGCTTTTTTAGAAGAATCTTTGCCTTAAGAGAATATTATGAAAAAATCTATTTTTAATTTACTGAGTGTTTGCTTACTCATATTGTTAATAACACCTATGCTTGGGTGGGCAGCAGATGCCGATAAGAGTGACAATAAATCTACTTTTTCACAAGCTGAACTGGATCAAATGGTGGCACCTATTGCCTTATACCCAGATTCTCTCTTATCACAGATTCTTATGGCATCGACCTATCCAGCCAATGTTGCTGAAGCCGTTACTTGGTCAAAAAATAATCCAAAAGAAGAAGGCGACGCTGCGGTTAAGGCGGTACAGAATAAATCTTGGGATCCCAGTGTGATGTCTTTGGTTGCTTTTCCTCAGGTATTGGAAATGATGGGCAAACAACCCGAATGGGTGCAAAATGTGGGTGATGCTTTTTTAGCGGCACCTGATACTGTGATGGATACAGTGCAAAATTTGCGTCGAAAGGCAAAAGCTGAAGGCAATCTGGAAACCACCAAAGAACAAAAAATTGTGATTGAACAGGCATCACCTGAAATCATTATCATTGAACCTGCCAAACCGTCTGTTGTTTATGTCCCCGTATACAATCCCACCGTCGTATATGGCACCTGGTGGTGGCCAGCCTATACACCTTATTACTATTATCCACCAAGATATGGCTTTGGCTCGGCTGTTGTTGCAGGCATTGGCTTTGGTGTGGGTGTTGCGATAACCAATTCATTATGGGGGGGGTGTAATTGGCGACGTGGCGATGTTGATATTAATGTGAATCGTTACAACAATATCAATGTGAATCAAAACCGAATTAATGCCAGTAACAGAACAACAAATTGGAATCATAATAGTAATAACCGACGTGGTGTACCTTATCGTGATAAGGCCAGTCAAAATAAATTTAATAGTAACAATAGTGGTGCTAAAAACCGTCAGGACTATCGTGGAAGAGAGCCTGGAAGAGACAGTAATAATAATTTGAGCAGTAGAGATGCGGATCGCAAAAGAGCACAGAACACTTTAAAACAGCGCGGTGAAGATCCTGCAGCCGCACGGAAGCAGTTATCAGGTGCAGGTGGCGACAAAGTTAGAAATCAGGTGAGCAATATTGATCGTAACCAGGCGAATAATAAATTCAATTCGATGGATAAGAGCAATCGAAAGAACAATTTTGACTCAGGTAGTCTTAAATCGGGGAATATTAAGAATAATTCTAAGTCAAAAGAAAGAGCCAACACTTCTAATTTTTCAAATAAGCGGTCAAATTATTCACAAAATCATAAAACCAGAAACAGCTCACTTTCAGGCCTTCGAAATCAGTCCAAAACTTCTAACAACTTTAATCGAGGTAGCCGTTCAAGAAGCAGCTTTGGTGGAGGAGGGCACCGTGGTGGTGGCCGTGGTCGACGATGATTGAGGCTCGAAAAATGAAAATGATAAAAGAAATGGAGAATGTAATGAAATTTGATAACAATCATAACCATAAGAGCCTAAACTGGATTGTATCAAGTGTTCAGTCTAAATTAGCGTATTCCTTGATAACTGCTTTTTTACTATTAGCTTTTGCCCCAGGCGCTCTGATGGCTCAGCAAAGCAGTTTTTCTAGTGCAGAGATTGCAGCAGAAAAGTTGCATAGTGCTGTGCTTGAAAAAAATAAAGCATCCGTTAAAACCCTACTAGGCGCAGAAAATCTATATTTATTACCTTTAGATGAGATTGATGACTATGACAGAACATTGTTCATCAATGCCTGGAAAAAATCTCATAAGCTGATTGCGGGTAAAAAAGGTGAAATGTTTATTGAGGTCGGTACACTGGGATGGACCTTCCCAATTCCTTTGAAGAAAAATACAGAGGGTTGGTTTTTTGATACAGTGGCAGGAGCAGATATTGTTAAGACACGACGTATTGGCCGTAATGAATTATCCACAATGCAGTCGGTCCTGGCTTATTTTGATGCACAAAAAGAATATGCCGAACAAGATCGTAATGGCGATGGCGTATTAGAATATGCACAAA
>JADGEK010000080.1 GCA_016744395.1 Gammaproteobacteria bacterium
TGATTTAATATCACGCACTTTCATTTATTTAGCCTTAGAGACACAATTTTCTTTTAAAAAATAAAACTAAACATTATTATTACTAAACCAAATGCATTACCTAATAAATTTCCTGATTTACTTTTATTATCATCCTTGCTCATAATTTATTACTTCCATTTATCCAGATTATATAGGTTAATGTTCATTCCAAATTCTTTTTTATTTCCATTTATATAGAATAAATGCTCTTCTTTTCCTGTTTTGATTTCATATTTACTTGGGCCAGAAATAAATATAAAATGATTATCTGGCGAAATAATTGATTTATTCATATATTCTTGAATATGATACCGCTCTTTTTCTGGCTGATTTTTCAGAATGAAGCCCGTCTCATCGCTACTTTGGTAATTAGAGCCATATCTCCTGTATGAAATAATCTCTCCATCTTCTGATATAGATTCAAAAAATCTAAACCCTTTTACTTTCATCTTAATCTTATTCAATAAATCACCTCTTAAATCAAAAACTCGAATTTCTGATTCTGATGAATCATATGTAGTTAATCTAGTACCCTGATTGGTTAAATAAAATCCATCACGAGAAGTATTGTCAACAATTTTTGTCAATATTTTTGTTTGAATATCATAACGAGTTATCCAACCACCTTTTCTAAAATACAATGATTGTCCATCTATTGACCATTGAGGTGCTTTTTTTCCTCCTAATTCAAATAACTCTTCACTGGTTTTATTTTTTAGGTCGATGATCCGTAACATACTTTTTACCAGATGACTTTTATGTTGTATTACTGCAATATAACGATTATCAGGTGAACGAACAGCTGGGGTATTAATATGCCCCCAATGATCGACTTCTTCATAAAGCCAATTTTCATCAACAACCAGAGCTAAATCACTCCCATCAACTTTCATACTCCATATTTCATCATATATTTTACCAGGCTGTTTCCATAAAAACTGAATTCTGGCTTGATCATAATGCGAGGATTTATTTATGTCTTCGATTTGATAGGTAAAAACTGTCGATTTTTCGACTTCAGATTTTTCTTTTTCCTGAGAGTTTTCTTGCTTATTCATACTGACATCAGAACTTTCACTGCCACATCCATGCATAAAAATTATCAGTATTAAGAAATGTATTATTTTCATTGTTATATTGCTTTTATTTAAAAGATTATCATTAATTGGTTAGCCTATATGCTCATGCCCATTTTCACCCATCAATATTTCACTAAAACTTATGTTTTTGAAAATATAAAACGGTTCATCATCATCTTTAGGATCTTGTATTAAATCAAATTTTGCATTCTGTGGTGGGTTTATAAACTTCAATTTCACCCAATCGGTTTTGTATTCAGTCAAATCTGATACTTTTATTTCCTGTTGCCATGAACCATCCGTTGTTTGTAAGGTAATAATGTCATTCTGAACATAAGGCAAGTTAGTATCCAGTTCATAAAACAAAACTAGCATGAGCGAGTTCAATCGATAGCGATTTATTTTTTCTAATACCAATTGATTTTTTTCTTTTATCCTAATTTCACTAAAATCAGTTTTAGGTTTTCTTTGTGCAAAGCCAGCTTCAATCTTAACTTTTTCTTGAATTGAAACAGAGTCAACAAACTCAACAATATGCTTTCCATCAGGTATATTATCCAAATGCACAAAGCCATTTTTATCCAATTTTCCTTTTTTAATATCTCCCCTGGCAAATGTAATTTGATAGGGTTGAAAAGAAATCACATTGTCTTCATCATCCAACAAAAGCAATTCAAGCCACTTTGTTTTTTCATTAGATTCTTTATTAATTGATTCTAAGGGTAATGGATTTAACTCATTTTGTGAGATTGAATTAATAATATTAGGTAACACTTTTGCAGTCACTTGCTGTTTAGCTTGTTCTTTCAGCATACAAGGAATACAAACACCCTGTTTATTATCACTGCCTGCCTGTAACAATCTTGACACATCTCCTTTAAAACCAATCTTTTCTACTTCATTAATTGCTTGTGCTGGTATGGGTTTAAATTTTTGGCCTGGTTTGTCTTTATCAGCCTCGACAGCAACGCTGGGTTGTGTTGGGGTCGCATTATCGGCTGAGGATGCGCCTGTACCACTATTAAGGTTAATAGTGGCACCTTGTGCGGTGATACCTGACGGATCAATTTTAATGAAACCACCCCCCGCTTTGATGGTCAGTTCGACACCAGCCTCCAAAATGATTTTTTGCCCTGCTTTGAAGTGGATATTGTGTGAGACTTCAGTCAATACAGCTTGGCCTGCTTTACAATGCTGAGTTTGAGCAATATTGACGGAGTGATCTTGTCCCGTTTTTTCATTTTGATTCTTGTCAATGCTGTGATGTGAATTGTCTTTTATAAGCTCATAACGACTATTATCAACAATTAAATGACGGTCGTGATTGACAATGTCTCTGCGATCATTTTTCGCTCTGATATCCAAATCTTTTTCTGCATGAAAATACACCTGTTCCTGAGTCTTTCGATCTTCAATACGAATTTCATTGTAGCCCTTACCACCAAGAGTTGAATTGGTTTTATAGGTACTTCTTGTTTTGTTTTTTGGCAAGCCATAAGGCGGTTTCTGACGTTCATTATAAACTCTGCCAGTGATCATAGGACGATCAGGATCACCATGGATAAAGCCTACTTTTGCTTCCTGTCCCATTCTTGGTAAAATGAGACTGCCCCAATTTTTACCCGCCCAGATTTGAGAAGATCGTAACCAACAGCTGCTGTTTTCATCTTGTTGGGCTTCCCTATCCCATGGGAACTGAACTTTACTTTGGGCATGTTCATTGGTGTAAATTTCTTCACCTGATGGTCCCGTGACAACACTGCTTTGGTAACCAACTAGAATTGGCTTTTTATGCTTTATTGGTGCTTTATAAGGAGTTATTGCAGGAATACATTTGGCATCATTTTGATAACTGCTTGCATTACCTGCCCCATATTCATCCAATGATTGTGGCTGTGTTCCAGTATGCTCAATATAGGTCAAAAGATATTGCTGATTGTATGAGCCATTAGGATTGTCATAAAGTTCAAAACGCAGACCTGCTCGCAAGCGCTGACAGTTACTGCTCAGTTCACTTTCTTCACGAGGTGTTTGATGCTGTTGTAATTTGAGTTCTGTCTTTTTAATACCTGAAAACTTTAAAGCTGATTTTTTGGGATCATAGTCGCCTGGAAAGTGATAATCTTCCAGAGCTGTATCATGTTCAGCCTGTTGCTGATTATTGAGTCGGTCAAGCGGTGTTTTAAAAGAATATTCTCTGAAGTGTGTGCTGCCAGGCCTTACTTGAAAGCGTTTATGAAAGCGGTGAATGACTTCTCTATCAGCATTCAGACTATCAATGGGATGATATTGAACCGCATTATCCGTTTGTATAAAGGGAAAAGCAGCAGTATGATCAGCAATGACTATAATATGCTTATCCAGATGATGTTCAAAGTGATAATGTAGTCCATGCTCTTCCATTAAACGTGAAACAAAATCAAATTCACTTTCACCGTATTGAACACAATACTCTCTGGGTGAATAATCACTGGCTAGACGAAGTTCATAATCATCGGGGTTAATACCCGCATCATTAAAAACGGTTTCAATAATTTGTGGAACACTTAATTCTTGAAATATTCGATGATTATGACGTTTTTTCATAAACCAGAAACGAGGTACCAATGTCAGCTGGAAAAGTAAAAAATCACCCTGCTCACCCGATTGTTCGAATTGGGCGATGTCGCCATGCAGCAACTCATTTTGTTCCTGGGCAACAAAAGTTAACAGTCCTGATTGTCCCATAAATTGTTCGGGCGTCAGCAAGTCATTTTTTGTGGCCAGAGTGAGCTTATATTCAAAAGGTTTGGATATGCTTTCTTTGCCTGTAAATTCAAGCACACGCAATTCTTCTGAAGAGCCAATGAGATCAAAGGTAAAACGGGTGGTATTGGCAGGAATTCTTGAATAAGAGACTGCACTGGTGGATGAGTTTGAAGCATCCTGTGCAGAAGTAAGACTTGAAGCTGTAGCGGTTCCGTCCTGTTGCATTCTAGTTCAATCCCTGAATATTAAAATGACTGAGCAACGCCTCCGTGGCATTGCGATATTATTTCGGCTTTACTATTGAGTACTCATCCAATAGTAAACGAATTCGAAAACTTTATGTGTTAACAACTTCTTATTTTCTTATATTTCCACTTTCACGTCAAATTTCCCTTTCTAAATATTCGCTCTCAGAGTGGATAAACAGGCCGTGCAATTTTTTGCTGATAATAAGGCATCATTTTGGGTGCTAAACCACGTAAAGTACTTTGACGGTTACCTGGTGATGGATGAGTACTGAGAAATTCAGGAGGCGATCCACCACCCACTCTAGCCATTTTTTCCCATAAGGTAGCAGCAGCATTAGGGTTATAGCCCGCTTTAGCTGCCAGTTCTATACCCATTTGGTCGGCTTCTTGCTCTGCAATTCGGCTATTTGGGAGCTCAATGGCCATAGAGGCTGCCAACGCTGCACCTGACAATGCCGCACCGCCATAATCAGTATCACTCACGGCCACAGCGACTGCTACCATGCCAATTTGTGAGGCCATTTGAACAGACATTTTTTCTGCTGTGTGATTGGCCAGCGCATGAGCAATTTCATGGCCCATGACCTGAGCCAATTCATCATCACTAGGTTTTACTTTATTCAATAAGCCCGTGTAAATAGCCATTTTTCCACCCGCCATACACCAGGCATTCACCATTTCAGGATCATCAATGACCTTAACACTCCATTCCCAGTGACGAGTGTGAGGATATTCTTTAATTGCCTGACTGATCAAACGACCAGTAATGAGCTTAACGCGCTTTGTCACCGCAGGATCATTATCAATTTTACCATTATCATCTAACGGTTTGAGCGTTTGCACATAGGCTTCTTTGGAAGCGGAAATTGCCTGCTCAGGCGATACCAGTAAAAACTGACTGCGACCTGTCGGGCTCGTAGTACAGGCCGTAATTGATAGTACAATAAGTATTACAGGTATAATAAGTAAGCGTTTCATGTATTATTTCGTCCTTTATTGTTTTTCTCTCAATGGCTGAAAAAGATACTCCAGCCCATTGACTTTAATTTCGAGAACAATTGCCAATAATCTTCCCAATTCTCCTTCAGGGAATCCTTTATTGGCAAACCAAACCACATAGGGTTCGGGTAAATCAATCAGCAAGCGATCCCGATACTTGCCAAAGGGCATTTTATAGCGAGCAAGTTTAAGCATAAGCTTCGGATCAGACATCAACACACTGTTCGCACTATCATTATTTTCAATTTCCATTAACTGTCAACTTATTTTACACAATGCATTCTGAACCAAAGATTAACGAACAACACAAACATTAACTTCATGTTTTTAAAGGATATATAGAAAAAGGTATAAAATTTGCAACCTTTATTGAATAGATAAATAAACAATATAAGAATATCAAGATCTTACATTATTTGTTTAGTTACGCAATAACACAAGAATAAAAATGATAAAAAACAGTCTTCTTAATCCAGTCCTTTATTTTCAATACATTTCTCCTGCATTGATTTTGATCATGCTCTATGGAATATTGTTTTCTTCTTCTACTCTGGCATATTATGAAGATCCCATAATAAAAATAACCCAGCAGGCAAAACAAGGTCATTTAGTAGCACAAGTTCAATTAGGCACTGCCTATGAACATGGTGAAGGTATTACAAAAAATCCTATAAAAGCAGTTGAATGGTATTGTAAAGCTGCAGTTAAAGGTTCCACAGAAGCACAGAGAAACTTAGCCAGCATGTTTCTCAACGCAAGAGGCATAGACAAAGACGAGGCTCTCGCCGTTCGCTGGTTTAAAGCAGCAGCAAAATCAGGTGATAAATTTTCTACTCAGATGTTGTCCCGTCTGGATGAAAATTTAAAATCTAAAAAAACCATCTGTGTTGTTTTGCCAACGCCCTATTGGGAAACAAAAAAATGTTCTAAGTCCTGCAAAAAAGTAGTGAAAATCGTCAATGACATCGCACCTGGCTATAACATCGAGCCTCGATTGATTCTGGCTTTGATCAAGCAAGAATCCAATTTTAAAATAAAGGCCAAATCTCATAAAGGGGCCATTGGCTTAATGCAATTAATGCCCGATACCGCAAAACGGTTCAGAGTCAAAAACATTTGGGATCCCAAGCAGAATGTTAAAGGAGGCATTCGTTATGTTAGCTGGTTACTGAAGCACTATCAGGGTAACGTCGCTCTCACACTTGCAGGCTATAATGCAGGAGAAAATGCTGTCGCACGTTATAAAGGCATTCCCCCTTATAAAGAAACACAAAATTATGTAAAACGAGTCATGAAGATTTATGGAAAAACACATCACCCTTATGAGAAAACAATAACAATGGTCACAAAATAAGGCTCAACCACTTCCCCTTTATTTGCAAAAGCAAAAACTCAGCTTGAAAATTGTCCAAAAAGTCTTTATGCTCTGCCTCGATTCCCCTCAATGGAAGAGAATGGAATCAAAGCCGAACCTCAGACTCTTTGTATTTGAAAATGAAGTCAGGCTGCACAATCAATGGAATGAAAAAGGATAATAAAAATGGAATTAACAAGTTCAGGATATCACTACACAATTACCCTGCAGGATAATTTTAGAATGAGCGAGTGCATTAATTTTCGCAACGCTTATGAGCAAATACCTGCGAATGCCTCTTTAACACTGGACTTTCAAAGTGTAAAAGATATTGACAGTTCATGCATTGTCATGCTCATGTCACTTTATCAATACTTTGAAGACTCTGATAAAATTCAAATTATTAATTGTCGTTCTGATATCGCTAACGTCTTTTCTAATACTTACATCTGTGGTTGGCTGCACTAATTTTACTTATGAAAACTCATCTTCAACACCCTATTACCGTTATTTATCATGGCAATTGCCCTGATGGCTTTGCTTCTGCACTTGCAGCTCAGTTATTTTTTAAACAACAGGATAACTACAAGTCTTTTAAAGACAAGATTACCTATCATAAAGGTATTCATGGCACCCTGCCGCCAAACTGTCAGGATAAAGAGGTCTACATCGTTGATTTTAGTTACAAGCGTGAACACATTAAACAAATATGTGAACAAGCTAAAAAAGTAACTATCATTGATCATCACATCAGTGCTTTAAAAGATCTCAAAAATTTGGAACAGGAACATGATAATCTGGAACTGAATTTTGACATGAATGAGTCTGGTGCAGTCTTAAGCTGGAAATTCTTTCACAAAGCAGACGTGCCAAAATTATTTCAGCATATTCAGGACAATGATTTGTGGCGATTTGAGCTACCAAACACAAATACAATCATATCGGCCATTATGTCCTATCCCATGAAATTAAAACTGTGGACCAACTGGCTTAAAGATGACAATATTTTAGAGACATTGCACAAAGAAGGTCAAATACTGGAGCGACAGACCAATAAGCAGATAAAACGCTACAAAAAAGCTGCGCGTATGGGCATTATCGCAGGTTATAATGTTCCTATTGTCAATGCACCCAGTTATCTAGGCAGTGAGTTATTACATCAATTGTCAAATGGATTTCCTTTTGCTGCTGCCTATCAGGACAAGTCTGATCGACGAATTTGGCAATTACGATCAGGTGGTGACAAAGCCATTGATGTATCTGAAGTCGCTCAGAAGTTTGGCGGTGGCGGACATAAAAATGCCAGTGGATTTAGCACTGAGAATTTTACAATTGAATTATCGCCAGAATAAACCAAGCAAACTGTAGAGATATTGCGTGCAATATCTCTACGCCCAAGCTTTACGACAGTTTCTGATCAATTTTCAACATCAAATTTTTCATTTCTTTGAGCTCATTTTGTAACACTTTTATTTCATGTTGATATACTAATTCTTTTGCAGTTTCGGGGGGCTCTCTGCCTTCTTCCGATGCCTCTTTTTCACTGCCTTTAATGGTAAAAATAGCATCAACTACTAAGCCAATAAACAGATTAACCATAATAAACGTCACAATTAAGATATAAATCACAAAGAAGATCCAGGCATAGGGATGAACTTCTATGATTGGTCTGGCAATACCCATTGACCAGCTCTCAAGAGTCATGATCTGAAAAAGAGTAAACATGGATTCACCTAAACTACCAAACCATTGAGGAAATGTCAGACTGAAGATATTGGTGGCTATAATGGCAAAAACATAAAAAAAGAGCAGCAAAACCAACGATACAGAAGCCATCCCGGGGATCACACTCAATATTGCAGAAATAATCAAGCGCATCTGAGGAACAATAGTCAGCAGCCTGAATAAGCGAAGTACTCTCAGCACCCTTAAAATGGATAGCCCTTCATTGGCTGGAATCAGTGATATTGTTACCACAAAAAAATCAAAAAGGCACCAGGGATCTTTAAAAAATTGCAGGCGATGCACATAAATTCGCAAACTAATTTCTATGGTGAAGACCGTCACAATAAGCACATCCAGATAGTGAATTACAGTGCCATACTGGCTCATAAAATCTCTGGAAGTGGCCAATCCCAACGTAATACCATTAAAAATAATTAAAAAAGTAATAAAATGCTGAAAATATTTTGTTTCAATAAATTGTTTGATCATTTTTTGCTACAAGCTCTCATAAATTTCAATTCAACTAATGTGAGGATAAAGTGACGATAAAGGTTAAAGAGTGAATTGTACCTGAAACAGCTCAAGAAATAAGTTCCTTTTAAGCATGATGTTAATCAATGCAGGCTGAGTTAAATTACAGTAAATTCTGGTGTTTAAACTGCACTATTTTAACAGGTAGTACTTACCATTATTATTAACCTGTCTTAATTTAGCCTATAAAAAAGTTTAAACAACTTATGGAATCAATGTGATAAATAGCCTCAAAGCCATCAGTCTTGGTGTCATCACCATTTTTATTTTAGGTCTGGTTAATCAGCTGGTTCTAATTATGTCAGCAGTGGGTTTCAACTCATTAAGCCAAATATCACCTGAACTTTCTTCCTGGTCTCAGGAATTTACCTATGTCCTGGCAGGGCTGGGTGTTTTTATTGTCATGGCAAGTGGCGGCTTAGTTACAGCCAGATCTGCCTTGGATCGGGCTTACAGTAAAGCAATTATTGCATCGATTATAGGTGGCAGTATTTCTCTTTACCTATCACTCAAAGATGAGATATTCACCCCTATTGCCCTGTTTTTTCTCATTTATAGTATAATTTCTTCTGTCATTGGCTGTTGGGTCTGGAAAAAATACCAGCAGAAAAAATCCTCCTAACTAAAGCCCCTAACTCTATTTCTGGCCTTGAGGAATAGCGCCTGGCCCTAATTGACGCATTTGCTTCTGAATCCACTGAGTTCTTTGCCGGGTATATTTCGATGGTTTATTCACATGAAAGCGATAAGGATTAGGTAAAACAGAAGCCAAAAGAGCCGCTTGTCGAGCACTTAAATTCTGTGCGCTTTTTTTATAATATTTCTGGCTGGCAGCCTCTACACCGAAAACACCTGGCCCAAATTCCACAAGATTAAGATAAAGCTCCAGTATCCGTTGTTTACTGAGCATCACTTCCATTAAAGCTGTAAGCCAGGCTTCTATTCCTTTACGAAAATAGCTTTTACCTGACCATAAAAAAAGGTTCTTAGCTGTTTGCTGGCTAATTGTGCTGGCACCACGAAGACGCTTTCCATGAGTATTGGCATCCAGAGCATTCAAAATGGAATCAATATCAAATCCAGAATGTTTCAAAAAAAGCTGATCTTCTGCAGAGATAACAGCCAGCTTCATATTATTTGAAATTTTAGGCCAAGAAACCCATCGATATTGCACTTGTTGAGGAAAATTTTCAGGAGGAAAAAATTGGCGATTCAGTTTCCATGCCCAAATGGGGGGATTAATGACCATTAGACTGGCAACCAAAATCATTGAAACAAGAACAAAACCCCAAAAAATCCATATGAGCTTTTTAAAAAAAGAATGAAAGAAATTTCTTATTAAGTTCATTGAGAGCAATTGTTTAGAAATAAATCATTTTAAAATATTTATTTTAGGCTGGAGCTAAGACTTTTAGCTTTTAGTTTGGTCCGAATAAAATCCTGATGAGGGACATAGATTAAATCAGCGATACGACGAACCATATGCTCTTCATAGGAATCCAGATGATTGTCTGCATAGGCCACTTGCCATAATAATTCTATTATTTGAATCTTTTGTGGCTGAGAAAAGCTTTCAGCAATTAATTTTGTAAACTGATAATAGTCCGTCGCATCTCTGAGTTCATCTTCAGCCAGATGACAAAGTTCAGTGGTTTCATCATCACTCAGAGAGAAATTGTCTTTCAATGCTTTTCGAACCGCTTGTTTCTCTGTTTCAAGCACTTTATCATCCTGATTCATCATTTCAACTAATAAGGCAGCTGTTGCGATTCTAAGCGAGTGTTCCTGCCTATCAGAGGAAGCGCTAGAAGAAACCGTTGTAATTAACATATTTTGTTCAAAAAATTTTTTTATTGTATTTAGCATTCAGGTTCTCATAAACTAACGATTGATTTACTGAAATTATCGCAGTAACTGCAGGCCAAAGAAAGCCAAAAGAGCAATACTTTTTATCTTAACTTGAAAATATCAACGCTTTACTTCCCTTCTACTCCCCCATAAAATAGCCATTTTCAATAAAATCAAAGCGTAAGAATACAATCATGGCGATTCACTGGTACCCTGGCCACATGCATAAGGCCAATAAAGAAATCAAAGAAGCACTTGGCCAAATTGATTTGATCATAGAGGTTCTGGATGCTCGAATTCCTTATAGCAGTCAGAATCCCCTATTATCCAGTTTGCGTGGTAATAAACCCTGTATAAAAGTTCTCACTAAGAGCGACCTGGCAGATCCGGATCTGACGCAGCAGTGGCAAGCCTGGCTTGAGCAGGAACAGGGAGTCAAAACACTCTCATTGACCAGCGAACAGCCCGAAAGAATGCGCCATCTGATCGATATGAGCCGTAAAATGATTGGCACTCTTTCAGGTCAACGACAAGTCTATAACACCATGATAATGGGTATTCCAAATGTGGGTAAATCCACATTAATCAATATCCTGGCAGGAAAGATGATTGCTAAAACAGGCAATGAGCCCGCTGTCACAAAATCTCAACAACGGATAAACCTGGGAGATGATGTTGTTTTATACGACACACCTGGCGTGCTCTGGCCAAAAGTTGAAAATGAGTCCAGTATGTACCGTCTTGCAGTATCGGGAGCGGTAAAAGATACCGCTTTTGAGTATGAAGACATTGCCTTCTTTGCCGCTGAATATTTACTTGAAGCCTATTCTGACAGTCTGATGGAACGCTATAAGCTTGAAAAATGCCCTCAGAATGAGTTGGAATTAATCGAAGCCATTGGCCGTAAACGGGGTTGTTTGCGAGGTGGTGGACGTATTGACTTAGACAAAGCCAGTAAAATATTACTCACTGAATTACGTGCCTGTAAAATTGGACGCATCACTCTTGAATCACCTAAGATGATAGAAAAAGAGCTCATCGAGGTTAAATTAAAAGCCGAATTGAAAAAAGAAACTCAGGGGAAAAAAGGGAAAAAGAAAAAAAGAGTCTATCGACCTTAATGTTACTGAAACAATTAAACTCAGACAAACTGAGAAGAAAGTTTCTATATTGAAACAATAGCTAAATTCATTTTCAAAATCATTTCCTAAACCATGCAGAATAAAGTGCTGGTAAGAATAGCAGGGTTAATAAAGTGGCCACTATCAGGCCCCCCATAATAGACATTGCCATTGGCCCCCAAAAGGTATTGGTCGATAATGGAATCATAGCTAATACCGATGCAGCAGCAGTCAATACAATTGGACGCATCCGTCTCACAGAGGCTTCAATAATCGCATGTTTTAAATCAGCCCCCTCTTCTCTATCTCGTTCAATTTGATCCACTAAGATAACAGAGTTTCTCATAATCATACCAAAGAGAGCAATAACACCTAAATTAGCAACAAAACCATAGGGAGCATTAAATAATAACAAAGCAGCACTGACACCAATGATACCTAATGGTGCCGTAAGTATCACAATGATCGTTCGTTGAAAACTCTGGAGTTGGATCATCAGTAAAGTAAAAACACTTAACACAACCATTGGCATCACAGCAACAATCGATTCTTCACCTTTCGCACTTTCTTCAACTGCACCGCCAAGCGTAATTTTATAGTCAATTGGTAATCTTTCCCGAAGACTATCAAGTTGCTTATCTATTTGAAGGCTCACGCTTGCGGCCTGTACATCACCAACCACATCTGCTCTTACCGTAATCGTTGGGAGTAAATCACGCCGCCAAATCAAGCCTTCTTCAAGCTCATAAGTAATAGAAACCAGTTGGCTCAGAGGGACATAAGTACTATTATTAGTCGGAATACGGACATCACTTAAATTGCCTAAGCCCAGTCTTTCATTTTTTTCTGCACGAGCTAAAACTTCAATTAATTTATCATCATCTCTAAATTGAGTAATTGAATAACCACTTAAAATGGAATTAATCACAACCGCTAACTCTTGAGAACTGATCCCAAGTATTCGTGCTTTATCCTGGTCAATTTTTAGTTTAACCACTTTGGATAATTCATTCCAATTATAATTCACATTATCGGCATTTGGATTTTCACGCATAAAAATAGCAACATCTTGAGAAATTTTCCTTATAACATCCCTATCTTTACCTGATACTCTAAACTGGATCGGATACCCAATAGGCGGACCATTTTCCAAACGCTTGACACGCCCCCTTATATCAGTGAATTTCTCATTAAATATTTCTATCAAGCGTTTTCTGACAATTTCACGCGATTCATTATCTCGGGTCATAATGACAAATTGTGCAAGATTATTATGCTTTAGCTCCTGATCCAACGGCAAATAAAATCGAGGAGAGCCACCACCAATATAAGCGACATAATTTATAATGAGAGAGCCTTCAGCGGAAAAAGAATCTTCTGACAAAAATTCATTCTCTAACACTGCTTCAAAACGCTTAGCATAAGCTTCAGTAGCATCAAATGAACTCCCCTGTGGCAACCAGAGATCAACCATAAGTTCATTTCGATTTGAGCTTGGAAAAAACTGCTTATCAACAAATTGAAATGAATAAATAGAGACTAAAAACAGACCTAAAGTAATAAAAATAACGGTTTTTCGCCAGTTAACACACCAGGTCACTACAGAGCGGAAATAACGATAAAAGCGTTTTTGATAAATTTCAGTGCTGACAATTTCATCCGAATGATTTTTTTCTTCTTTATGAGATGCTTTCTTGCGCCTTTTAGCAGAGAAATCAGGCAGCAATGTATACCCCATAAAAGGGACAAACAAGACAGCGACGACCCATGAAATCATCAAAGCTAAACCAACCACAATAAAAATAGAGCCTGTATATTCACTCGCTGATGACTTGGCTAAAAACACAGGCAAAAAACCCGCAACCGTAATCAATGTGCCCGTTAACATTGGAAATGCCGTATGAGTATAGGCATACACTGCAGCATTAAAGCGATCCATCCCTTGCTCCATTTTAGAAGACATCATTTCCACTGAGATCATTGCATCATCCACTAAAAGACCCAGAGCAATGATTAATGCTCCAAGAGAAATGCGTTGCAAATCAATTCCCCAGAGTTTCATCCCCAAAAATGTGATAGCCAAAACCATGGGAATAGAAAAAGCAACGACCAAGCCCGTACGAAAGCCAAGACTAAGAAAGCTGACAACTAAAACAATAATGACAGCATCCATTAACACCGTCATAAATTCATTCACTGAGTTTTCAACAACAGCGGGTTGATTCGCAACAGAATGAATATCAAGGCCAATAGGCAGGTTACTCTGTATTTCTTGTACGATAGGCTCCAGCAACTTACCCAGTTTTAAAATATCTCCTCCATTGGCCATACTCAATGATAGTCCAATGACCTCTTCTCCCATAAAATGCATTTTAAAATCAGGGGGATCAGCATAAGTACGGTAAACAGAGGCAATATCACCCAGTCGAAATAAACGACCATTAGAGCGAATTCCCACTTTTTGTATTTCATCAACAGACTCCAGACGGCTCACACGAATGTAAATTCGATCGGAGTTTGTATTAATATCACCCGCAGGTGTTAAATAATTTTGCTGATTTAAGGTATCAAAAATTTGAATGGGCTGAAGTCCCAATTTAGATAATTTCACATTGGATATTTCAATGTAAATTTTTTCTTCTTGTACGCCCAAAAGATCCACTTTGGCCACATCAGGCACACTCAGTAATTTTAGACGAACTTCATCCACATATTCTCTCAATTGTGCATAACTAAACCCATCACCCGTAAAAGCATAAATAATTCCAAACGTGTCACCGAATTCATCATTAGGAAAAGGTCCTTGCACTCCATCAGGAAAAGTATGACGAATATCATCAATTTTTTTTCTAACCTGATACCATGATTTAGGTACTTCATTGGGTGGCGTATAGTCTTTGAGGTTAACAAAAACCATGGATTCACCAGGCTTAGAATAGCTGCTTAAATAATCAAGCCAGGGTGTTTCCTGTAACTTTTCCTCAAGTCGTTCTGTGACTTGCCGTTCAACTTCAAGAGCCGTTGCTCCTGGCCAAAAAGTCTTAATTGCCATCATTTTAATCGTAAAATCAGGATCTTCAGCCTGCCCTAAACCACGATAGGCCAACATACCGAAGAGAACGAGAACAATCATGATATATAAAGTTAAAGAACGATGACGCAATCCCCATTCAGATAAATTAACCACTTTCACCATTGAGCCCTTTCTAGTAAGCGAACTCTTTGGTCTTCATGCAGTTTATGCACACCTGCGACGACAACAACTTCACCTTCTTTAAGTCCGGATTGGATCAACACTGAATCAAATTGATACTCCAGAATAGCGACTGGCTGTAAGTGGACCTGAGATGACTCAGGTGAATAAATCCAAACCGCAGGTTTGCTCTCTTTCTGAAAGATCGCGGTGAGCGGCAGTTTCGCCACCATTTCATTTTCTTTCTGGATAATAATAACCGTTGTTGTCATACCCAACTGCGCTTGCTCACCCGCACCCAACAAGCTAATTTTAACTGTATACGTGCGCGTAACTGGATCGGCGCCTGGAGAAATTTCACGAATTTTTCCTTTATAAAAATGTTTGGGATCAATCCATAAACTGACTTTAACTTCATCTGCATTGCGCACTTCATTAAGGCGACTCTCAGCCACAGCAATAATGACCTCTTTTTCTTCAGGAAGTGCCAAGTTAACCACGGTTTGACCTGCAACAATCACCTGACCCACTTCCATTTCTAATGACGTAATAACTCCACCTTTATCCGCATAAAGATGGGTGTAATCTGACTGGTTTCGTGTCACCTCCAGATGTGCTTCAGCTTGAGTATACTTTGCTTTGGCAATATCCAGAGAGTTACTAAACTGTAGGTGCTCTGTCGCACTGATCATCTTATCTTTATAGAGTTTCGTATAACGTTTTAGATCCAACTGCGCTTTTCTTTTTTCAGCCTTTGCAGCTTCAAGTGCTCCTCCCGCTTGCATCAATTGTAACTTTGAATCATCTGGATCCAGTTTAGCCAGTAGTGTACCTGGTTTGACCACATCACCCACTTCAATAAATCGCTCCACTATTTTTCCACCAATGCGAAATCCAAGCGCCATTTTATAGCGTGCCTTCACTTCTCCAGCATAAGTGGCCTTCTGCCAATTTTCCTGAATTTTGACTTGTTGAGTTAAGACAGGTCGAGTGATCGTTTTTACTTCTTCTTTTTTTGAACAAGCAGACAAAAATCCCAAGGAAACAATAAAAAGTAAAAGTAAGGATCTATTTTTCATAATTTTTATTATCATAGTTTTTATTATCATAGTTTTTATGCAGTCTCGGAGGCATCATTCACATTGATATGGTTCATAGGCAAGCCATTCATTAATAAATTAAAAACATGCTGAGAAATGTAATTAACCTGGTTATGTTCTTTTTTATAGCCTCTTAGAAAGCCTCGAAGTGGCGCAGTTTCCAAATGATAAAGCACTAAGGATAAAATTGAGATAGCACTCATGTGGGGATCACATTGAGGATCGATTTCAGTCAGTAACATGCCCAGAGCATCAAATTGCTCCTGAAAAACTTCTTCTGCAAGATATTGCATGCGCTTTTCATCACCATCCAGCATTTCTCTTTGCATAAGGCGTCGAAAAGGCTCATCTTCAGTGGCAAGACCCGCCAGAGTTTCAATGTAATGCTTGAGTTTAAGTGTCTCTGGCTCCTGCCTTCGTAACACTTCAGCCAATACTATGGCTTTTAGTGAAAAGCTTTCTTTAATTGAAGCAAGATAGAGGGTTTGTTTGTTCTCAAAGTGATAGTAAAGAGAAGCAGGCTTAATACCCACCGCAGATGCAATGTCACGTACTGAAACATTAGCATAGCCAGACTGGGAAAAAAGCTTGATCGAATGATCAATAATGATTTGTCTGGTATTTTCTTTTATTGCATCCACAAGCTCACCTTCTCAAAATCGCCTTTATCACGGTCTAAGCAAGATACCTAACTAACAACCGTTAGGCATTTTTGCAATATTTAATCTTATTGTCAAATACAGACGAGTAAAATGTGATATGAAACTCAATTATCACACTATTGCCATCCCATTATAGGAACAGCAGAGCATCTGCTCAGTGTATGTGGATGAATTTAAGACTGAAACGGATTGTACGATCATGAGAAGTCATGGGGGAAATTAAGTTCAAAATGCCTGTAAAGTTTTGGGATTAACATCAAGTGCTTTTAAAAATATTCTTCAAATGTCTAATAAGTTCTTTATCCTCACATCCTCACATCCTCATGAGAATGAAGTGACTGACTCTTAGAGTTTTTCAACACGATCTCTGCCACGTTCTTTTGCCAAATACATTGCTTTATCAGCACGCTCAATTAATTCATGGGATAGATCACTGGCACGAAACTGTGTAATGCCAACAGAAATTGTCAGCTTCCCATAGTTAGTGTCACTGCCTTTATCTGTTAATTTTCCAGAAGAAATTGCATCACGGATTTGCTCTGCAAGAGTCAGCGCACCATTGATATTGGTCGTTGGTAAAATAATAGTAAACTCTTCACCGCCAAAACGCGCAACAAAGTCACCGCCCTTGATATTATGTTGTAATGAACCAGCAACATAACGTAATACTTTATCTCCAACCAAATGGCCATAGGTATCATTAAATATTTTAAAATGATCAATATCCAGCATTAATAAACAAAAAGGCTTATTGCTTTCTCGAGAAAATAGAATTGAACTCTCTAATTCAGCATCAAAGGCCTTGCGATTTGCAATGCCTGTCAAGGTATCCACTTTCGACTCTTCCTTGACCTGCTCAAGCTCTTTTCTTAAAATGTCAATTTCTGCGATCACACTCGCCATTTGCTCTTCAAGATTCTTGTGTGATTTTTCCATCAATTGAGTTTCTTTTATAACTCTTTGAGTTTCGCTGAGCATATTTGACGATGAAGCTTGCCTATCTAAAATACTGATAAATTGAGTCAATGTTTGAGAATAATGACTCAATTGATTATCAGAATAGCCCAGATCTTTCAGCAAACAGGTAATAATACGCCTGATTTCCTGGCGCATGGCTTCTAAAAAAGCCTCATCTTGCAGAAAATATTGCTTATGAAGTGCTTCCAGTTCCTTATCGGATGGTGTTTCTGTTTCTTCCAGCAATTGGTTTAAGTCAACAACTAATGACTGACATCTTCCTGAAACACATTCATAGCCCATCTGATAGTTATAAGGACTCATCGGAATTTGATGCTTGGTCAAAAGGCTGATTGTCAGACGCAAAAATTCTAATGATTTATTCAGCTCATCAGAATAAGTTGTATTGCATGTCATGAAAATATCCCTATAGAAAGTCTGTTTATCTCATTATATGACAAAATTCTATTTAATCGAATTAATTTGTCGTTTTATCATGATTAGTTACCTATAATTTTGAGAATAGAGACGGCAATAAAAATACACACTGACTCTATAAATAAGTATATTCTAATTTACAAAAAACAATCCAGGTTACTTTGTGAATATATGCTATGATCTAAAATAAAGAACAACCTTATATTACCTTAAAATGAAATAGTGGAATAATTCAACTTTACACATATGAAAAAAATCATCACTCCTTTTTTTTATGTTATGTTCCTGATTTCAGCCATTTTTTCCTTAAAGCTCATTCCACAAATTCCTGTTCGCTATCTACCTGTTTTTGAGCTATTGCCCTTTTTTCTTACATTTATTTCAATTGTCATGGGCATCAAGTTTAACCGCAGTCAATTAATTTATAGTGCCAGTCTATTTTGTCTAATTTACGCCTATTTTTTCTTTTTTGTGAAACATGGAATCAATCAAGAACAGTTGATATTAAATAGCATAACTT
>JADGEK010000081.1:0-7651 GCA_016744395.1 Gammaproteobacteria bacterium
AAAAATCACACAAAACGGCATATGATATGCTGTTTTGTGTTTATACTATTGGTTTTATTGGCCTTTGATTTCAATTAACTCGATATCAAAAATCAATGTTGCACCAGGTCCGATGACAGGAGCAGAACCTTGATCACCGTAGGCAAGGTCAGAAGGTATGGTTAAACGCCATTTTGAACCGACAGGCATCAACTGTAATGCTTCAATCCAGCCTTGAATCACTCCATTTACAGGGAATTGAGCAGGTTCACCACGATTAACAGAACTATCAAAGACAGTACCATCAATCAAAGAGCCGTGATAGTGAGTGACAACCATATCACTCTGAGTCGGCTTTGGACCTGTACCTTCAGTGATGATTTCATATTGAAGGCCTGATTCGGTAGTGATTACGCCATCTTTTTTCGCATTTTCTTCAAGAAAAGCAGTTCCAGCGGATTTGTTTTCTGTTGCTGCACTGGCTGCGGCTTCTTGAACTTGCTGGTTAATTGCAGAGAATGCAGCTTGCATCTCATCTTCAGGAAAGCGCAATGGCTCATTATCAAAAATATCTCTTAAGCCGATAATCAATGCATCCACATTAAAGCCTGGAAAAGATTGGCCTTTGACTTGTTGAGCCAGTTGTAAGCCGATACCATAGCTGACTTTGTCTGCATTTGTTTTGATTGTATTTTCTGTACTCATAAGTCCACATTGTCCCGTACTAAGTTATTACGTTGAATTAACAGCTTTCATTGTTATTAAAAAAGCCACTAAATTAAAAAAACGAGGGATTATAACATACTAAGTGAGCTTAAGATCAGCTTCTTTAAGGTATTTTTCTTTGAATTTATCAGTGGATAGTTTTTCTGAATCACAAAACTGGACTTGGTTTCGACCTGCTAATTTTGACTGCTGTAGAGCAAAATCGACACAGTTGAGTACTTCAAGCAGTGAATGGTTTTCCTGGGTCAGAGAAATACCGATGCTCACAGTGATGCCGAATTTGAACTCATTGACTTTAAATACATATTCAGCGATAGAATTTCGAATTCGTTCTGCTGTATTGTTGGCACCATGAGCTTCAACCTCTGGTAGAAGGATGATAAATTCATCACTGCCATAGCGAGCCAGAAAGTCGGTGGGGCGTATGGCATCTTCCAGCATTTTTGAAACTTGGATAAGAGTGAGATCGCAAACCTGCTCACCATAATTTTGACTGACAGAACTCATGTGATCCACATCAATCAGCATCAGGCTATAGCGAGTGTTATAACGTTGATGACGGTTGTGTTCATCCCGTAAATGACTCATAAAAGAACGTCGGTTGTTCAGTTGTGTGAGTTCATCTTTTAAAGATAACTGCTTGAGTATGGCTTGATCATCATGCAGCAACCGAGATAATTTATTATAGGTTGTGGCTATAAATTCAAGTTCACGGTAAGATTTTATTTTTAACTCAGGGACTTTATCCACACGAGAAAAATCATGAGCCCATTTTTCTAATTGTTCAATGGGCCTTATAATCGAGCGGTTTAAAAGAAGAATTAAGCCCAGAGAGATTAAATAAACCAGTAAAAAAACGAAGCCAATAAGAAACTGGACATCGAATTTGAGAGCTTTGGCTTTTTGAAAACGAATTTCAACTCGATTTTGCATAGCAAGGTGTAGCTTGTCCAAAGACAGAGTAGTTTCAATCACATATTGGTAGAAATCTTGTAATAATTCATGGGAAAGGTGGGTTTCACGTTGATCAATTTCTAAAAATATCTGATTGGCAATTCGGTGAGCATTACGCCAATTGAGATAAGCTGAACGGTAAATGTCATTCGCCAGAGAATGATTTTGTTGCTCTAATTTTATGGGATCGACCAAAGCCGCTTTAATTTCATTACTTAATTGTAGAAATTTAGTTTTATCATCCAGCTTTTGATTTTTGATATAGTGGTTAAAAGGGATAACCGTTTGCTGGATTTTGTCTTTAAGCTCGGTGACAGGGATCACATCAGAGACAATACCTTCAATGGCCAAATAAAATAAACTGGTTGATTTTTGGAAGAAAAAAAATCCTGCACCAGCGAACAAGAATAGTGGAAGCAGAATCGCAATGATACTCAGTCGCAGGCGATTTTTCAGTGACGGTGCCGCCATATTTTTTATACTGGCAAAACCTGTTGCTAGTTGTTGGTTAGTTTCAGCCATTAACTCGTTGATATCATCTGCATTTCGTTGGAGTTTCATTCGGTTTTTGTATCAGATGCTCTGCTAATACTTCTTAGGTTAAGTTCTTCCACTGTCAGAAGCAGAGCCTCATAATAGCATACCCTTCAGGTCAATTCATAATTTCCTATGGATAGTGGTATGACACATTTTTTACAGGGAAAACAATTGTTAGCATAAAGTGGGCAAGGTTTAAGTCTCAGCTCCTAAGGGCGTATTTATCGGGGCGTCAGTGCTTTTATCACCTATAATGCAGAGGGCGTGATGCTCAATGCTTTTATTGCTTCCTTAGGCTGATTTTCCTGCCAGTGACGAGAAACCTCCCATTTTAAAATATCATAGTAACTACGGATGTTTTCAACATATTTGACTGCTTCATTTCCCCGAGCATAGCCATAGCGAGTTTGTTTGTGCCATTTTTTCTGTCTCAGCAGTGGGAGCGTTTTTTTGAGATTAATCCATTTGGTTTCATCTTTACCGCTTTTTTTAGTGAGAGTCATGGCATCGCGAACATGCCAGTACCCTAGATTATAGGCAGCAAGAGCATAGAATATTCGGTCGCTTCCAGTCACTGTTTCAGGAAGTTTCTTAAATAATTTTGCATAATAATAGGCGCCGCCAAAAATACTTTGGTGAGGTTCAACTCGGTTATTAACACCAATGTCTTTGGCGGTGCCGCGAGTCAACATCATCAATCCCCGAACTCCAGTCGGTGACTTAGCTTCTTTATTCCAGTGAGATTCCTGGTAGGCCATGGAAGCGAGTAAAATCCACTCAATACCATTATCATTACCTGCTTTTTCAAACCAGGGTTGATATGAGGGTAAACGGCTGATGATGTGTCGTTTGTACACACGGGTGCCAACATAGTCAAAAGATTGTATATGACCAAAATGTTGTGCAATCAGTAATTTCAATTCACCTGAATTATTCTGTTGCTCTAAAAATTCATTGGCTGCGTTATACAGTGAAGTATCTTTTGATTGAGCAAAAGCCCAGGCTATTTTTTTTGGTTTACCGATTTCAAATGCAATGCGAAGCTCAGGATAAAACTTCTGATTCAGTTTGATTTCATCTGAGTTAACAATGGTGAAATCAATCAACTTTTCATTGACTAAGACCATTAAATCTTCAGGTGATGAATTCTGATTTACTTGCCAAGTTAGTTTTTTCCATTTTTTTTGTAATAGTGTTAAGTCATCATTGATACTGTCATCAGCAGAAATTTCAATAGATAAAGCTTCCATCTCTTTTATTTTTTTTGGTTTTTTAGTACCAGAGCGGTATATCAGTTGAGATGATGTTTCATGATAAGCATGAGTAAACAGGTAGTGCTGTTGCCTTATTGGTGTAATGGCTAACTTTGCTGCAGCAAAATGGGCGTTATGAAGAGAGAGTTCCTCAAGTAATTCTTTTGCGTTGGGTTCAATGATAAGAGTTAATTTAACGCCAAGAGAGTTACTGAAACGTTTCAATAAATCGTACTCAAAACCTGCGGGGCCAAAAGGACCCTCATAGTAAATACCAGGTGAATTCCTGGTTAGTACTTTTAATTCGCCACTTTTTTTAACGCGTTCAAGTAGTGTCGGTGGTTCAAAGCAGGCACTTAAGAAAAGGGTCGTCGATAAAATTAACAGTAAGTGTACCCAGTTGTTAATGCGAGTGATTCCTGTGTTTTCTCGGTGCTCGTTTATTGTTGAGCATCCTGTTTAAATTCACTGGAAATATTGAGCGCTTTATTCCACCCAATTGTAAAACCTTCGATTAATGCTTGAATGAAATCGATGATAAGCATAATCATATCCGAAAGTAATTCAAAAAAAGAGTCGATTACGGTATTTTTTAGTGCCCTAAAAGAGTATTGAGTGCCTCGAAAGAGAGTCTTAATTGTTTGATATAGAAGCTCAATTATAAATAAAGTGGCAAATGAGTATACAATTGCAACTTTTTCAAGGATGGCCAACATATAGAATACCTCTTAAAATTCAATCTGTTAATCAATGTCTCATCACTTGTAGACATTATTTGTGACGATAAATCCATGCTTTTTTGTTCTTTTGTAAAGTAAAAGAAACATCATTACTTTATATTCTAGCAAAAAAAATCTAAAGATCATGAATCGAACAATAATTTATCCAAAAGATTTGAAAATAGAGTAGAATTGTGAGATACAAATGGACATAAAATGGAGTTGAAATGACGGAACGCACATTCCGAATATACTTAGGGGCTGGATTACTCCTATTATTGTATATTACCGCTATCAATGGCAATACTCACCTGATTCTTTATTACATTGGCCTGCTAGTGTTTGAAGGAATAACCAGCTGGCATGTCCCTAAAATATTGACAGCATTAAAGAATAAAGCAAATCCTAATGAGTTTATTGATAATGACTCTTCTTGCCGAAAAATACCATCCATTGCTCGTATTCCTTTTGAGGCAGAAAGCGCCATGCGTTTGGTCGTTGCAATAATACTGGTCATTCCCCTGTTTTTTTCGGCTGAAATTCTATGGATAATCCCCTGGTTTGTGGCCAGTATGTTGTTATTGGCTGGAGTGACCAATATTTGTCCTATGGTCATGTTTTTTCGTTGGTTGGGTTTTAGATAATGACTCAGCCAACAACAAATCAAACCATTCTGACGGACGATTGGACAAAAAACTGGCAAGCAAGCATTGCCGTTAAAATAACCGCTGTTGTGATGTGGGCAATTATTCCTTTTGGGTTTGTCATTGCGCTTCTCTTGGTGAATAACATTAAAGTCGATGTTGATGAATCAATCAATGATGATGCAGAGATTTTACTTAATCATGCAAGAGTTCTCTTGTGGGAAAATAACTCATATAATTCGATTAAAGTCGTTAAAAAACTTAAAAAAGCATTAGAAAAATCAATTTACTGTCAAATTACTTTTTCAACAGAACGTTCAACTCCTATTTACATTTTTGCCAATGAATGTCAGCAAAAAACGGAAGTGATGAATAAAAAATATTATTTTACAACAGTGATTGATGGCCAACCCCATGAATTGACTTTAGTCTTGTCTCATCAACCGATAAAAAAAATCATGATAAAATATCGTTCAAATGTAATTGTGATTATGATCATTATTGTGATTGTGCTCGGCCTGGTTTTAACGTGGGTTATTCGTTTGCTGGTTTTAAAACCATTACTAAAAATGGTCGATGCCACTCGATTAATTTCAGAGGGTAAGCATGATTTGCGCCTCAACTTGCATCAGGATGATGAGTTTGGTCATTTGGCTACCTTTTTAAATAAGATGCTGGATCAAATCTTTGAGCAACAAAAAAATCTTAAACATGCCAACCTGGAATTAATGAAAGAGGTTGCTGAACGAAATCGCATTGCTCTTGAATTAAGAGCAAGCCGAGATCAACTCGAAAAATTAGTCGATGAACGAACGGCTGACTTAGCTGTTGCACGAGATCAGGCTTTGGATGCAAATAAGGCTAAGAGTTTGTTTTTGGCAAATATGTCACACGAAATACGCACGCCACTTAATTCTATTTTAGGTTATTCTCAATTATTGCATAGAGAAAGCAGTTTGACAGAAAAGCAGCTAAAGTCTTTAAAAATTATTGAAGAGAGTGGCAATCATTTACTTGGCTTGTTAAATGATATTTTAGATATTTCAAAAATTGAAGCAGGAAAAATGGTTTTAAATCCTGTTAACTTTGATTTAAAAGAATTGCTGCACGGTTTATCACAAGTTTTTCAGGAGCGTTGTTCAGAGAAAATTTTAAACTGGCATGAGAAAATTGAATTGTCGGAACAAGTTATTGTACATAGTGATCCGCAAAAATTAAGACAAATTTTGATCAACTTGTTAGGTAATGCTATTAAGTTTACTGATGCAGGTCGTATTTCTTTGAGTGTTAAAAATGTAGAAGGTGACTTATATTTATTTGAAGTGTCAGATACAGGGCCTGGAATTGCATTGGAAGAAAGGGACAATATTTTTACTGCATTTCATCAAGAAAAAACGGGGCTTGTTAAAGGTGGAACGGGGCTTGGCCTGGCAATCACAAAAAAGCAATTACAATTATTGGATACAGAACTGAAACTGTCTTCAGTAGTGAATGAGGGCAGTAATTTTTCTTTTACACTGAAGCTTAAGTCAGTACATAGCGGCTTTGAAATTAGACAAGACAATGGCATGGAAGTGATACGCCTGGCCTCTGCAGGTTCGGTTAAAACATTGGTGGTGGATGATATTGAGTTGAGTCGAAACCTTTTGGTTGATATGCTGGATGAAATTGATGCCAAGGTGGATTCAGCGACAAATGGTTTGGAAGCCATTGAATTTATGGACTCATTAGACTCTGAAAATCAACCTGATATTGTGTTTATGGATATTCATATGCCCATTATGGATGGTATTGAAGCCGTAAAGCACATTAAGAAAAAATATGGTAAACAGATTGTTTGTGTTGCTGTGACAGCCTCTGCGATGGATCATTCGGATGAAAAATATTATGAGTCAGGTTTTGATGACTATATTTCAAAACCCTATCGATTTGAAGCTGTATTTGAGTGCATGGAAAAACACTTAGATGTAAATTTTGAATTGGGTAATAGTATTAGTGCTCATACAAAGACAGCTGATATTGAAGACGTTAATTTTCATCAATGTCATGTCAGCCCTGTTTTATTTGAAAATCTTTTACAAGCCAGTAAAGGCTACGCACTGACGAATTTAAAGAAATTATTGTTGGAATTGGAAGGCTCGGGTGAAGAAGAGAAAAAATTAGCACAAAAATTATTCCACTTAATGGAACAGTATAATATGCAGGCTATGGTTGAATTGTTAGAGCAATTAGAATTGGATGATGAATAACATGTCAGATAACATTAATACTATAAAAACAATAACAAAAGAAAGTGATATTGATGTGTCTAATGCCAATATCTTAATTGTCGATGACACACCTGCTAATATTGATATTTTATGGAAAATGCTGGAAACTGAAGGCTACAACATATCAGGTGTTCCTAATGGACAGCTTGCGCTTGAACTGGCAAATAAAGCCCAACCTTGCTTAATTTTATTAGATGTCATGATGCCAGACATGGATGGTTATGAAGTGTGTCAACAATTAAAAGCGAATCCTAACACAGCGCATATTCCTGTTGTTTTTATTACTGCAAAATCTGAGCCTGGTGATATTGTGCAGGCTTTTACTGTGGGGGGAGATGATTATATTACCAAGCCTTTTTATCAGGGTGAAGTTAAATCACGTATTTTAATTCGCCTGAGGCTTAGAAAATTATTGAGTATTAATAGAAGATTGATGGCCAGGCAGTAGAACAAGTTAACTGAAAAAACAAGGCACTATCCTCCAAAAAATGATTCTCGTAAAAACAATATGCTCATTAACTGCTGAATAATATGATAGATATAGGTCTCAATCTGACGAACAGTCAGTT
>JADGEK010000081.1:7751-11169 GCA_016744395.1 Gammaproteobacteria bacterium
CTATTCCTTATGTGGTTTGACTAAGTGAAAAGCGGCCGTTCTATGAGTGTAAATATTCAGCATTACTATTTATTAGAAGATGTAGTACATTAATTATACAAAGATTATAATTATTTTTGTAATATAGATAATAGGATTGCTTTCTTTTTTTTCTATTATGTAGAATCATACAACTTGTTAAACTTGGTGTTAAATAACTGAGCATACTAACTATTACTGAGAATTTAATATGAACAATAATACAAATGTTACCTGGCATGAGCATAGCGTTTCTCGAGAAATGCGTGAAAAGAAAAATAATCATAAAGGATGTATCATCTGGTTTACTGGATTAAGTGGTTCAGGAAAAAGTACAATTGCAAATACTTTAGATCATAAACTCCATCAGCTTGGTGTACAAACTGTCGTACTGGATGGTGATAATGTTCGTCATGGACTTAATGCTGCTCCAGGAATGTTAGAGTTCTCCCATGGAACAAAATTCTCAAAACGTTTTGGATTGGGTTTCTCTGCTATTGACAGAGAAGAAAATATTCGTCGTATCGGGGCTGTAGCTGAGATATTTGCCCAGACGGGTGTTATAGCGCTTACTGCCTTTATAAGTCCATATCATGTTGATCGGGATAGAGTGCGTAATACTGTAAAAGAGGGTGATTTTATTGAAATCTTTGTAGACACTCCTATTGAGGTATGTGAGCATCGTGATCCTAAGGGGCTTTACAAAAAAGCAAGGGCAGGTGAAATAAAAGGATTTACTGGTATTGATGATCCCTATGAAGCACCAGTCACACCAGAACTTACTCTATTAGCGGCAGAAAAAACACCTGATATACTTGCAGATGAAGTCATTACTTTTTTAAAAAATAAAGCTATTATCAGTTTATAATTGAAGTAAAGTCAAAATATTACAATAAAACCAAAATCGTGCTATTTACATTGTTGATCTGTACTTTGTACCATTCAGACAAATAATTTCAGGTGATTTTAGGGTAATCCTCAGTATAAAGATAAACTATTATTGATATTATGTTACAATTTCTCGCTTTAGAATAAATTTGAGCAAAAATCAATATGACGGTAGAAAATATATTATTAAAATTCGAAGCGCCTTCAGAACAAGGTATGGGGTCCATCAAACAAAGGATTTATAAAGTTTTTACTGAGCGTCACATTGATAAGATCCCTCAGGTTCAGAAATATTTAACTCCACAGCAGATCTTTGATATTAAAGTCGTGGCTGCAGTTTTACCTTTTCGAGTTAATGAATATGTTATTGATGAGTTAATTGATTGGGAGGATATTCCTGCCGATCCAATCTATCAGCTCACCTTTCCACAGTCTGGAATGTTAAAAAAAGGTCATTTTTCCCAAATGGCGGCTTTGTTTAATGGTAATGCTGAGAAGCATGAAATTAAACGTTTAGCCAATCAAATCAGAGAGGAATTAAATCCTCATCCAGCGGGCCAGTTGGAAC
This sequence comes from Gammaproteobacteria bacterium, assembly GCA_016744395.1. Taxonomy (GTDB): domain Bacteria; phylum Pseudomonadota; class Gammaproteobacteria; order GRL18; family GRL18; genus GRL18. Next base: position 9,226 of record JADGEK010000081.1, read on the forward strand.
TTAATGTACCGAAATTAGATGGTGAAGCGATTCCTGGGCTACAGCATAAATACAATGAAACCGTTCTATTTTTTCCTAGCCAGGGCCAGACTTGCCATTCCTATTGTACTTTCTGTTTCCGCTGGGCCCAGTTTATTGGTAATAAAGAGCTTAAATTTGCCAGTAAAGAAGCAGGTCAATTGCACCGTTACCTAAAAGAACATAAAGAAGTGACTGATCTACTCATTACTGGAGGTGATCCCCTGGTGATGAAGACTAAACATCTGATTGCCTATCTGGAGCCTTTATTGAGTCCTGAATTTGATCATATTCAAACTATTCGACTGGGAACTAAGGCATTGACCTTCTGGCCCCAACGTTTTGTCTCCGATGATGATGCCGATGAGTTGATGGAATTATTTAAAAAAATTTCCAATGCTGGGAAACACCTGGCTATTATGGCGCACTTTAATCATTGGAAAGAAATATCTACCGATATTGCCCGGGTAGCCATCAAACGTATACAGCAAAGCGGTGCATTGATTCGCAGTCAGGGCCCTCTCTTGGCACATATTAATGATTCTTCTGAAGTCTGGGCTCGGATGTGGACTGAGCAGGTGAAATTAGGCATTATTCCTTATTATATGTTTGTTGAACGTGATACGGGTGCACAACATTATTTCGAAGTACCTCTGGTTAAAGCCTATGAAATTTATCGTGAAGCCAAAATTCGTGTGAGTGGTTTAGCCAGAACAGCACGTGGTCCTTCTATGAGCTCTGATCCAGGTAAGATAGAAATCCAGGGAATTGTTGAAATTAAAGGTGAAAAAGCCATTGCTTTACGTTTCATCCAAGGTAGAGTGGCTAATTGGGTACAGAAACCCTTCTATGCGAAATACAATGAGCAGGCAACCTGGTTAAATCATCTTGAACCCGCTTTTGGTGAAACCTCCTTTTTCTTTGAAAAAGAATTTGAACAATTAAAAATCGATCAGAAATAATAACTGCTCAATAATAAAAATTAAAATATCGGCAATGTGCAGTATCGCTTAGCGACCTGATTATTTGGATATTGAAGTTCTAATATCTCTTATTTGGGTCGTGAACTTCTACGTTATACCTAGGAGAAAAGAGATAGGAGGTACCAGTCATTTAATGGTCAGGCTAATGAAATGTCCTATGCAACTTGTGGGTGTTCTCATTACCTTTCTTTTTCAGCTTTAATAAGATTCGTGGAATTCACTATTTCTTTAATGCCCTGCATCATTTTATCTGCTTCTTCCTTGCTTATCACATCTTTTTGAGCCATCCGTTCAGCCAGTTCTATATAATATCCATGCATCATTTCTATAGAGTTTGAACCGTTTGTAAGTGCTTTTTTTAATTCCAGTTCAAGCGATAGGGCTTTTAAATAATAATAAGTTGCAGTAGCACCTGTGGCAAAAGTAAGCAGAGCAAGAAGGAATATGGGGATGAATGAACTCACTGTTTTCCCTTGTTAATTTTTATTGTGATTTGATTGTATCATTAAACTGAAAGTGAGGCATGTGAGTTTTAGAAAGAAGTTACAGTTTAAAGTCTAGGTCTACGAGCCTCTAGTTAAACCCCTTATTCTTCTTTGACACATAAGGTAGGTGTCAAAAACTAAAGAAAAATGTGATTTTTCAAGTGCCTGTTGAGTTAAGTGTTAGGCTGGCAATACTTAGATTGTATTATATCAAGTTCTGAAAATAAGATAAGTTTATTTTTATCTGAGCCGCTATAAGCCTGCCTGAATCGCTCTTCTGATAAATCACTCTCAGGCACTTTTCTTATGTATATCTTTTTGACTTGAGTTTTAAATTCTTTTAAAACAGTCGCGTAGACTTCGGGATCGTGTTCACCTGAATCACCAATTAAAATAAAATCGCGTTCGGGGAATTGTTTCATTAATTGTGTAATGGTCAATATTTTGTACTTCATTGA
>JADGEK010000081.1:11269-18496 GCA_016744395.1 Gammaproteobacteria bacterium
ATTTAAATCCTTGTGAATCCACTAAAAACATATTGAGTCTTTTATCGATATTTTCTTTTGAATCAGCTGATATTTGAGCTGTTCCAAGCTCATTTATGATTTTTTCTTTTAATTTGTTACGCCATATTGACTCATTCTCTTCTTCGAATACCCAGGCATGCAATGGTATGTTCCAGCGAGCTTTCCCTTTTTCTAAATGACTACTCGCTTGGGCTGCATCTACTTTAAAAAAAATAACTGTTTCATTATCCTTAAGGTTGCCTGCATTAATCGCTGCTGAAAAAAGGATGAGATGAATAAGGGCAAAAAATAGGATATGTTGATTCAAGCGATGGTCCTTTGCTCTATAGATTGGTGTTAGACAGTATATCATTATGAATCAATTAAAGAGCGTTGTTGTCTTCTCGTGTTGTCCAGCTTTCCACATCCTGGATAACGGGAGGGTGGCCATTATTGGTTTGCCAAGAGTCAACTGCATAATGTTGTCCATCATTATTATCTTTAATTTGAGCAGACCAATGTTGCCCCATGAGATAGGGGGAGCGATAGACAGGTTTTAATAGTGTGTGCTGGTTTAATAAGCCCAGCTGATTAATAAATCCTAGATACTGGGTGGTATTGACGGTCGAATCAATGCAATCCATACGTCCAGGAAGGCCCTTATCGTTATAATTTCTGGCTTTATCATTATACACAGGGGTTTGAGTGGCAGCGATATTTTCCAATGAAGCAATAGCGTGTGAAATTGCGCGGCGCTCCCCATTTTGTGTACTGTTAAACTGTTTAAAAATTTTTTTTATTGATTGGATGTTTTCCTGGCTAATAGAAATTGTTCGCTGAGTTTGACAATTGTAATTGTAACAAATAGAAATAGAATTTGTGTTGTTAGTTAAGTTTTCGAGTAATTGTCCAATTCTATAATAGCTGGAAGTAACTGGTGTTAAAAAGTCATCATTATCGGCATAAGTCTGCATTGATGTTGATAACAAAACCAAGTGGCAGAAACAAGTTGCAGTTACGATTGAATATTTATTCATAATTTGAGTGTAATTGATATCATAAAAAAAGCAAAAAAGGGCTTTATATTCTATTTTTAAACACATCATTCCTGAGTGCTCTCCCATAATTGGCACATAATCTGCTATCTGTACTATGTCACACGATAAATACAAAAATTCGTCAAAATACAGTCACGGGATTTTTATGGTTGCTTTAGCAGAAACAAGCCTTAAATCGAAAGTTACACAATTGATGCAAAGTGGTATTGGAGCCCCTCTCTTATTGATGGGAATGCTGGCAATGGTCATTTTGCCACTGCCTGCATTCCTGCTGGATATGTTCTTCACCTTTAATATCACATTGGCTCTTATCATTCTTCTTATTGTTATCTACGCTAGAAAACCTCTGGATTTTGCCCTGTTTCCCACTGTCATTTTAGTGGCAACGTTATTACGCCTGTCATTGAATGTGGCTTCAACCCGTGTGGTGCTATTGCATGGTCATGAAGGCCCTGATGCTGCGGGTCAAGTGATTAAATCTTTTGGTGAAGTTGTCATTGGCGGCAATTATGCGGTTGGTCTGGTGGTTTTTATCATCCTTATCATTATTAATTTTATCGTTGTCACCAAGGGTGCTGGTCGTGTTGCTGAAGTCAGTGCTCGTTTTACTCTGGACAGTATGCCTGGAAAACAAATGGCGATTGATGCCGATTTAAATCAGGGCTTAATTGATCAGGATGAGGCGAAATCAAGACGTGAAGAAGTGACTCGTGAGGCTGATTTTTATGGTGCGATGGATGGTGCCAGCAAATTTGTTCGAGGCGATGCGGTTGCTGGCATTTTAATTACACTGATTAATGTGATTGGCGGTTTTATTATTGGAATGGTTCAACATGATTTAAGTGCTGGAGAATCAGCAGAAATTTTTGTTTTATTGACGATTGGTGATGGTCTGGTTGCACAGATTCCTGGACTGGTTCTTTCTACTGCTGCTGCGATTATGGTGACTCGTGAAAACCGCGAAGGTGATATGGGTGGCAAGTTTGCAACTGATTTGTTTAGCAAGCCTAAAACTCTAGGGGTTACTTCAGGCATTATGCTCGTCATGGGGCTGGTACCAGGGATGCCTCATTTGGCCTTTTTAACGTTTGCTGCGATTACGGCTGCTGCAGCATGGCGTATTCATACTAAAACACAAAGTACAGAACTGGAAGTCATCCAGGAACAGCAAGTTCAGCAGCAACAAGCCACTGAAGAATCAGCCAGTGATCTGAAAGAATTGAGTTGGGATGATGTCATGCCTATTGACTCGATTGGCCTGGAAGTTGGTTATCGTTTGATTCCAATGGTTGATAAATCACAGGGTGGTCAATTGATGAGTCGTATTAAAGGTGTTCGTAAGAAGCTTTCTCAGGATTTAGGGTTTTTAATTCCACCTGTTCACATTCGTGACAATTTGGATCTGGCCCCTAATGTGTATCGAATTCAATTGATGGGAGTCTCGATTGGTGAGGCAGAAGTGCATCCTGAGCATGACATGGCAATCAATCCAGGACAGGTTTTTGGTGAAATCAACGGCATTAAAACTCAAGATCCTGCCTTTGGTTTACCTGCCACCTGGATTGAGCAAAATGAAAAAGAAAATGCGCAAACACTGGGTTATACCGTAGTGGATTCCAATACAGTCATTGCCACTCATCTGAGCCAATTACTCAATGAAAATGCGACTCAGTTGTTAGGCCATGAAGAAGTCCAACAGTTATTGGATAGATTGGCCATTTCATCACCTAAGTTAATTGAAGATCTGGTGCCTAAGATTTTACCATTGAGTACAGTGGTTAAGGTCTTGCAGAATTTATTAAATGAAGCCATTCCAATACGTGACTTTAAAACCATTATCGAATCTTTAGCAGAGTATGCGGCTCAAACACAGGATGCCGGAATTTTGACTGCCCAGGTCAGGGTGGCGTTAGGCCGATTTATTGTCCAGCATATCAATGGCTTAGCTAGTGAATTATCGGTGATTACTTTGGAGCCATCTTTGGAACAGTTATTGCATCAATCAATACAGATGTCAGAAGACGGTGGTGGCATTGAACCAGGTTTGGCTGAGAGAATACATCAGTCACTCACTGAAAGTGCCCAGACTCAGGAAATGAATGGGTCACCAGCCATCTTACTGGTTTCTGCTCAGGTCCGGTTGATGTTGATGCGCTTTGTAAAACACAGTATTCCAAATATGCATGTCCTGGCTTACAACGAAGTGCCTGATAACATGCAGATAAAAATTGTTTCAACAGTTGGGCAAAACTAATGATTGTTCTTCAAAAAAAGTAAGACCATTGTAAGAAAAATTATATTTTTAAGAATAAGCTAAATAAGGTTGTTGGTTATGAAAATTAAACGTTTTTTTGCTTCTGAAATGCGTGAAGCCATTCGTCAAGTTAAGGACGAACTTGGACCTGATGCTGTGATTCTATCCAATAACAAGGTGGATGGCGGCATTGAGTTAGTCGCTGCGATTGATTACGACGAAGAAGCGGTGCAACGCTCGATTGTACAAGAACGAGAGAAACAACCAGCTGTTGCAGCACCAAACAAGCAGAAACGCTCGGTCTTTGCCAAGATTAAAAAGCCCAAAGTAACAGCCAGACTGGAAGATTCAATACAGGATGATGTCATTTCCTTTACCCGCCCACAACAGGATTCAAAACAAGCAAGTAAAGCTGCGGACAATAGTGATGAGCTATCATCGAACGGTTTTGCTGATTTATTAAAGCAATCCAGTCAAAACCAATATGCCAGAAGCAAACATCAGGCAACTCGATATGAAGAACAATCATCGGCTGCTCAGGGTGTGTATACAAAACAATCAATCAACGATAGAAAACAGCCTTTCATTTCTGATTTTGGCAATTTTGATAATGAGCTTGAAGCCTCATCGGAGGATGCCTACCCATTTGATTATGAATCGCTGGCGGAAGAAGAGTTAAGGCGTTCACAAACAAATGCTGATGATTTTTTTGCGGTGAAGAAAGGGGGAGCGAATCAAGGTCAGAATAATGTTGGCTCATATTCTGCTAAAGGCTCAAATCCCGCTAAAGGCTTTAACAAAAGAAATAAATCTAAAGCAGTAGAATGGGTACAAGACCCTGCTTTGACTTCAATGCAAGAGGAAATAAAATCATTACGTGGTATTTTGGAAAATCAACTGTCTGGATTGGCCTGGGGGAGTTTTTCTCGGAGTCATCCACATCAGGCAGAACTATTGTCCCGTTTATTTCGTTTAGGCCTTAAATCGTCATTAAGCGAAAAAATAGTGAAACAATTGAAAAGCACCGAGGATGATTCACTGGAAGACAGTTGGAGACGTGTGCTGAGTATTATTGCGCGCAATATACCCGTTGCATCGGATGACTTGTTGGATGAAGGTGGTATTATTGCTTTGGTGGGCCCAACAGGGGTTGGTAAAACAACGAATATTGCTAAATTAGCAGCTCGTTTCACCTTAAAATATGGTGCGAAAAACCTGGCTCTGGTGACGACTGATAGCTATCGAGTTGGTGCTCATGAACAATTAAAAACCTATGGTCGAATTCTAGGAGTGCCAGTTTATATTGCCAATGATGAAGGTGAGCTTAAACAAGTACTGTCACGTCTGGAAGACAAACAACTGGTTTTAGTGGATACGGCAGGAATGAGTCATAGAGATTTGCGCTTAACACAGCAACTGAATATGTTGCGTCACAGTCATGAAACCATGAAAATCCTGGCGGTATTGTCAGCGTCAACCCAGACTTTAGCCATGGATGAAGTCATAAAAACCCTTAATGCTAAAGAATTGGATGGCTGTATCGCCTCAAAAGTGGATGAATCGACCTCAATTGGTGGAATAATTTCAATTCTTATTGAGAATAAGTTACAACTCAACTACATTAGTGATGGTCAGAAAGTCCCAGAAGATATTCATCGAGCCAATACAACCGATCTTTTAAAGCAAGCTTTGGAAATGGTTCGTCAGCATCCAGTGTCCGTGAACACGGATGAACTCGCAATGTCTTATTCTGGTGGGGGTCTGGCACATGCAGTGGGCTGATAATATGCTTTCTTATGATTCTTTACCTTATCACTCTTTGTCTTTTCAAAAGAGTGTTCAAGAGATAATTCATCAAGAACAAGAAAGAGTGCCGCCCTTTTTTTATGATCAAGCAGAAGGTTTAAGACGTATGGCTCAAAGTGACTCAAACAGAGGTGAATTAAATCAAAATCGCCCAGTCCGAGTGATTGCGGTGAGTAGTGGTAAAGGCGGTGTCGGCAAGACTAATGTGTCAGTGAATCTTGCTATGTCTCTGGCTGCAACGGGTCAAAAAGTAATGATTATGGACGCTGACTTAGGTTTAGCAAATATTGATGTACTGCTTGGGTTACACCCAAAATTGAATATCTCTCATGTGCTGTCAGGTGATTATGATTTATCTGAAGTGATTATTGATGCGCCTGGAAACATAAAAATAATACCCGCAGCCTCGGGAGTTTCCAGTATGGCAAGTTTATCGGATGCTGAAAATGCAGGCATTATTAATGCATTTGGTGAACTGCAAAATGAATTAGATGTTTTGATTATTGATACCGCAGCAGGTATTGATAAGAGTGTGGTGAGTTTTTGCCGAGCTTCTCAGGAAGTCATTGTCGTGGTCTGTGATGAGCCATCATCAATTACGGATGCGTATGCATTAATTAAAGTGCTCAATAAAGAACAGGGTATCAACCGTTTCCGCATTTTAGCGAATATGGCACATGATATGAAAGAAGGACGTGATCTGTTTGGAAAAATATTAAGAGTCACGGATCGTTTTTTAGATGTCTCGTTGGATTTCTTAGGTGCTATCCCATTTGATATCTATTTAAGAAAGGCGGTTAAAAAACAAACTGCTGTGAGTCAGGCCTATCCAAGAAGCCCTTCTGCACAAGCTTTCAGTATGGCAGCACAAAAAATTAACAAGTGGCCTATGCCTAAAAGGCCTGGGGGACACCTTGAGTTTTTTGTCGAACGATTGATTAATTCAAACTAATAAAAATTGACTCAGTGTTGGCTCCAGGTTGATATAATGAATAAGTTTAAGGCACGGGGATGTGGTAATGAGCCTGATAATGAAAAAACTTGATGTTTACAATCAATATGAAAAGCAAGATACCGTTGAGAAACATGCGCCAATGGTGAAACGAATTGCTTATCATTTGAAAAGTAGAATGCCTGCGAATGTCCAACTGGATGATTTGATACAGGCTGGTATGATTGGCTTGTTAGAAGCGGCTAATAACTACGATGCCACTCATGGTGCAAGTTTTGAAACTTATGCCAGTATTCGCATTCGCGGTGCAATGTTAGATGATGTCAGAAAAAATGACTGGGCACCACGTTCGGTGCATCGTAATAATCGTCGAGTAGCAGAAGTGGTTCGTCAAATAGAAAATGAAAAAGGACGGGATGCACGAGATACTGAAATTGCTGAAGCCCTTGAAATGAATATGGATGAATATAACCATATTTTACAAGATGCCAGTGGCCATAAAATATTGAGCTTTGAAGATATTGGTTATGGGGAAGAATCACTTTTAAATAGCATTCCTAGCCCACAAGGCGAAGTGCTTGATGTACTACAAAAAGATGATATGAAAGCTTTGGTTGCAACAGCCATTGCCAGTCTGCCTGAACGGGAACGTTTGGTGATGGCTTTATATTATGATGAAGAATTAAACCTCAGAGAAATTGGTGCAGTGATTGGTGTCAGTGAATCTCGAGTCAGTCAAATTCATTCGCAGGCTGTTATTCGTTTGCAAACTCGCTTAGCTCAAGTCATTAACGAAGAGTGATTATAAACCACCTCTTGAAACAGAGTCACCGCGTTTTAAATTGGCATCTTAAAAGTGCAATTTTATCAATCTTAAGAGTTTAAAACCCTTTTTTCTAAGTCTTTGAATTATCATGTTTTATTATTTTCTTTTCCCTAAATCATTGCCAATCGAACGTTTTTTTCCATAAATACTGAAATATTTAAAAATAATGCTCTGTTTTACTGGTAAAAAATGATTTTTTTGCCTACAAATAGATTGAGCCTTTTGTTTATTATTAAGTGTCCTATAAAAAAATTGTCTCAATATAAATAAAAATTTTAGTTTCTTTTCAAATTGCCGATATTTCTATTTAAGGTTTAGTTCCATAAAAAGA
>JADGEK010000082.1 GCA_016744395.1 Gammaproteobacteria bacterium
CTGTTCCCCGACTTAAGGTGATTCCAGCTTGTTGAATGTGCTGATGTTGACGATATCAAGGAGTGTGATAAACAAACTTATCGAATAACATCCCAGGCCAGTTAATTTAAGAAGGTATGAGAAAATTATATTGAGAGCAATGCTGGAAGAATGTTGGGAATTGATTGCTTACTTATAAATGATAATAATTATCAATATTAAGTATTAAAAAAAACAATATATAATTTGTAATATATAAGTATAGTTAATGCTAATATAAGAATACTATATTATTAATTGATAGTAAGGATACTCAATTAAAACAATTTCATTTAAACGTTTACCTTTTTATGTATCGGTCCATCTGGAGAAAGATAATGACGAGATTTCTTAATCATTTAAAAATTAAATATAAACTCTTTTTGATTACGGGATTAACTCTTGTTGGGATGCTGATTTTAGCATTTATATCCATACAAACACTTGAATCAGCATTGCTGGACAATCAAAAAAAACAAGTTCAATATCTGGTTGAAACCACTCAAAGTATTCTGAGGCATTTTCACCAATTGGAGCAAAAGGGGCAGTTAACCACTCAAGAAGCCCAAAGAAGAGCTAAAGATACGATTAATGATCTGCGCTATGACAATGGGAAACAGTATTTTTGGATAAATGATATGCAGCATAAAGTGATTATGCATCCAATCAAACCTGTTTTAAATGGCAGTGATATGACCAATAAAGCCGATGCGAAAGGTAAGTTTCATTGGCAGGAAATGGTCACAACTGTTAAAAAAAATGGTTCTGGATTTGTTGAGTATTATTTTCAAAATCCAGCTAAAAATAATATGAATCCTCGTCATAAAATTTCATTTGTTAAAGGTTTTTCAGCCTGGAATTGGATCGTTGGTACGGGCATTTATTTAGATGATCTTGAAGCGGTCATTTCAAAGACAATAAAAGATTCAATATTAATTATCATATTAGTGATTATGGTCTCTACTGTCATCGCCTGGCGAGTATCCAGCAATATTGTAAATTCAATTCTAAGCCTGCATAAAGCCATTTTAAAAACGGCTAATGATAAAGATTTGACCCAAATTATCCGAATGGACAATACGGATGAAATCGGAGAAATTGCTGGGGCTTTCAATACCATGATTAATAGCTTTAGAGATATCGTTAATAATATCTTCGAACGAGCCAATCATGTTGGCTCACAAACATTATCACTAAACGATATTACAAATAGAACAAATTTGGGAGTACAACAACAATATAAGGATGTAGAGCTCGTCGTTTCCACAACGACACAAATGGTGAGCAATATTGTTGATGTGGTAGAAAATGCTAATAATGCATCAAATTCAGTAGAAAACGCGAGAAATAATACCAGAGAAAGTTTAAACAGTGTTAAACAAGCCATTGCTATTATCCATTTACTAGAAGATGATATTAAAACTGCTTCAACGACTGTCAACACACTGGAAACTCATGCAACTGAAATTGGCCAGGTGATTAATGTGATCAAGGGGATTGCTGAACAGACTAATTTACTTGCTTTAAATGCTGCAATCGAGGCAGCGAGAGCTGGTGAACAAGGGCGTGGTTTTGCCGTAGTTGCTGATGAAGTAAGAGCTCTGGCAAATAAAACCCAGGAATCCACTACTGATATCCAATGCAGAATTGAAGCATTACAGGACAGTACTCGACTAGTCGTCAATGTGATGACTCAGGGACGTGAACGTATTAGTGAAACGGTCGATAAATCTAATATGGCAGGAGAATCACTGAGTAGTACTGATCAAGAGATCAATCATATTTCTGAACAACTGACTCAAGTAGTTGCTAATACTCAACAACAACAGAATGCTGCTGAAGAAGTTCAACAAAAAATTAGCAGCGTATCGCAAATCTCAGGAAAAACCCTTGAAGATGCAGAACAAACGCGAATAATTACTCATGAAGTAAGTAATGTTGTTGAACAAATGCAAAAAGAGATCACTAAATTGAAAGTGTAAATATGAATAAAATATTAATTTGTTGGCAGTTTTAATTACTTCTTAGATCAATATGAGATGATTGATAAATCCAAGAAAATAATTTGACAGTACAGATAACAATAACAACGATTCAAAGCACCCTGTTGGAGGAGAAATGACTATGATGGATCTGGTACAACACCAGAAAACCACTGCGCCTGTTGAAAATGGCGTATTTTCATATCTGGGCACGCTACCCCGTGTACCACTTCCAGAACTACAGGACTCGCTGACTCACTTTGAGCAATGGTGTGCACCTTTGCTGACTCTAGATGAACTTGAGCAGACCCGTGAAGCCATTGTAGATTTTTCCTGCCCTGGAGGACCTGGCGCTATACTGCACAATGCTTTAAAAGCCTATGATCAACAACCCAATGTGCATAGCTGGCTGGACGAATTCTGGCCTGCCCGCTACTTGGGACGACGCGTACCCATTGCCATTAATGCCAACTTTATTATGGCCTTTAAACAACAAGAATTGACACAAATTCAGTATGCTGCGTTATTAATTGGTGGTGCTGTACATTACAAACTACTGCTCGATCAAGAACTGCTCCGACCCGCCATGCGGCGTGATAAACCATTATGCACAGCACAAAATAAATATCTATTTTCTACCACTCGCATCCCAGGGGAAATACGTGATACTGTCCGAACTCCTTATTCCAAAGCTGAGCCAGGGCCATCACAGGCTCGGCATATTCTGGTTATACACAAACATCAGTTATTTAGACTGGATGTCATTGCCAATGATGGACAGGCATATGGGCTGAACACATTGGAGGCAGCCTTACAGGACATTCTGGATGACCTTCCCAACAAACTGCCCAGACAGGAATCAGTGGGTTATCTGACTACCTTACCGCGTACTGACTGGGCATTTGCACGTAGAGAATTATTGGCAGCAAGTGTAAACAATCCAAATCATATGGAAGTTATTGAGCAGGCATTGCTCTGCCTATGCTTGGATGAGGCTGAACCCGATAATCTACGCCACTTGGCTGATCAGTTGCTGCATGGTGATGGCGGCAATCGCTGGTTCGATAAATCTATTTCTTTGATTGTGTCCCAAAACGGTAAAGCAGGCATTAATGTTGAACACTGCGGCCTGGATGGGACGACAATTGTCGATTTTGTGGATTTTCTGCACAGTGAAGCTACATATGACACTCTGCAGGCAAACCGCAGCAATACTATTGGAACTCCAGCCTGCACACCAGTTACGTTCTCTCTAAATAAGACCCTGCGTGCCAGTGTTCAGACAGCCAGTGATGCCTTTCATAAGCTTGCAGATAACACCGCCACAAGCTATTTCTCTTTTGATGATTTTGGTGCTGCACATATTAAATCTCTAAAGCTATCCCCAGATGCCTTTGCTCAGCTAGGCTTTCAGCTAGCACACTTCAGAACCAAGGGACTACTGGGTGCGACTTACGAATCGGTTACCAGCCGCCAGTATGAACGAGGCCGTACTGAAGCCATGCGCGTAGTGACACCGCAAGTTATCGAATTCGTTAACAGCATGCAGGACCCAAAAAGTGACACCGTCAGTCAACGCCAGGCCTTACGAAATGCTGCAAAACAACATACTTTACGTTTACAGCAGTGTCAGGCTGGAGAGGCTCCAGAGCAACACTTATGGCAACTCCAGCTCATTGCTCAGGAGCATGGTATAGCGCTTGGTACTGGAGAGAGTTTCAGACTGTTTGAATCCCCTGGCTGGCTGAAAATGCGTAATGACTACCTGAGTACCAGCTCCGCACCCTCTGACAACATTACGGTGTTCGGTTTCGGAGCCACCAGCGAACAGTGTATTGGCACAGCCTATCTGGTGCGCAATGAAAGTATCAAAGCTTATTTGAGTACGCCATCAGCGGTAGCACATCACATGCATGTTTTTGCTGATAAGCTGCATGATGCATTTCGTGAAATGGCAGCTCTTTTGCAAGAGGAAACCAATGAATAACAGCAAACAAATGAATAACAACAAACTTTCGAATCTGAAACAGATCGTTAATTGCGACACCTATGCATTACATGATCCAGACAGCGAAGACTGGCACACTGCAGTGCAACGTGCCCGTTCAGAATTGCAGCAATATGGCTGCAGTGTTCTGACTGACTTCATTCGCCCGCAAATACTTAATGAGCTGGAACAACAGAGTGAAGCGCTGGCTCCAGATGCCTACGATACTGTTGAAACGGTTAACGTATACAACACAGATCCCAATCAGTCGTTACCCTTAGAGCATCCAGCACGTATTACATTTGAGCGCGGAAACGCTTTTGTTGCACGAGATCTAATTCCAGAAAATTATCTGATTCATCTTCTTTATGCGAATCCACTGTTTAAACAATTCCTTGCAGCTTGCTTTGAGATAGATGTCCTGCATGAATTGAGAGATCCATTAGCTGGTCTGTGCATAAATGTGTTACAACCCGATCGTGGACATCCCTGGCATTTTGATACCAATGAGTTTACGGTGAGTTTGCTCACCAAATCTGCAGATCAGGGCGGTGTATTTCAATACTGTCCGAATATCCGAACACCAGAACAGGAAAATCTTTCTGATGTGCATGCTGTCATAACAGGGTCAGCAGCATCACGAATTCAGAATCTAGATCTTAAATGCGGTGACTTGCAACTATTCATGGGTCGCTATGCCTTGCATCGTGTCAGTAAAGTGCAAGGAGAGAAGGAGCGTCATACCGCTATTTTTGCCTACACGAAACTACCCGATGTGATCGGTAGTGTTGAGCGCACGAGGCAACTTTTTGGACGGGTTTTACCAGAACACCTTGCAGCACAACAGAATAGTGCACGCAGTGACAAACTAATGGATTGAGGTGTATTTAAATGATAAACAAACACTATAAACGAAATTCTTCCCAAGCAGATACCTCAGAACTTGATGCTACGGGAAAGACAGTCTTTGATGATATTTACACGGCCCCTGATCCGCGTTCATACTGTGAGGCCATGCAGGCGCTGGACTATACCATCCCAAAACATGCCCTTCCCATGTTTTCCGACTTGTTTCAGGATTATCGTGAGCAATCTGGAAAGGAATCGGTCAGAGTTTTAGATTTAGGTTCATCTTATGGTATAAATGCAGCCCTGCTGCGATTTGACCTGGGATTGTCTGACCTATATCAACGTTATACTTCGCCTGAAGCACAAGCCCTTACGACCAGTGAACTTATGCAACGTGACCGTAGTGATTATTGCCTTCAGCCCACAGAGAAAACAGTTGAGATGGTGGGTTTCGATATTTCGGCTCCAGCCTTGCAGTACGCTCAGGAGGTTGGCTTGATTGTGGATTCAGTTCAGGCAAATCTGGAGGTGGATGAAGTAACAACAGAACAGTCACAACAACTGGAAAATACCGATTGTATTATTTCTTCAGGGTGCATTGGCTATGTGACTACGACCACACTAGAAAAAATAATTGATGTTTGTACACCACATCTTCCCTGGATGGGACACTGTGTGTTACGCATGTTTTCCCTGCAGCAGCTGACAACATTATTGAAGGAAAGAGGTTATGATGTTGACATTGCCCCTGAGCCAGTGCCACAACGCCGCTTTGCTTCACATGAAGAGCAAACTCAGGTTCTTTCCCGTTTGCACGAACTGGGGGTTGACCCCACCGGACTGGAAGATCAAGGCTGGCTCTATGCCTGGCTGATAACAGCAACACCAGCTGTAGCCAGAGCAGAGCAGTACTATAACTAACCTGAGTTCTGGGCAACTATGATAATTTTCTAAAACAAGAACTCTGTATGACTTGACCCGTACCTTTCTGTGTAAATTGGGAAAGTGGAAAGTGGATAGTTGATTACAATATCAAAATTACCTCTTTTTCAAATAGATTTTCATTTCATCAACAGGTATCGGCCTGCTATAGAAATATCCCTGAATGTTCTCACAACCGTTATTCACTAAAAAATCTTTTTGCTCTTTTTTCTCAACACCTTCGGCAATAATATCCAGCTTTAAACTTTGAGCCAGAGCAATGACGGCTTTTGTTATAGCAACATCTTCATCATCATTTGGTAACTCTCGTATAAAGGACTGATCAATTTTTAATTTATTAATGGGAAACTTTTTAAGGTAGGAAAGAGAAGAGTAACCTGTTCCAAAATCATCAATTGCTAATTCTACACCTAAGTTACTAATTTTATTTAGGACTTTAATTCCTGCTTCTGGATTAGTCATAATTTGACCTTCTGTCACTTCAAGCTCAATCCACTCTGGTTTACACCCTGTTTCTTTTATTATATCTTCTAAAATATTGGCAAAGTCCTTTTGTTGAAGCTGTTTTATCGCCAGGTTAAGAGCTAATCTACCTGGGTTAAGACCTTGGCTGTACCACACTGCCATTTGTTTCATTGCTTTCTTCATCACAATCTGGTCTAGTTCAATGATAAGTCCAGTCGCTTCTGCCAGGGGAATAAACTTGGCAGGAGAAACTAAACCCATTGACGGATGCTGCCATCTTACCAGAGCTTCTAATCCTATCAGTTTGTTAGTATTTCCATTGACCTGTGGCTGATAATAGATCACAAATTCTTCATTATTAAGTGCTGTACGAAGATTGGTCTCCATAACAACCCGCTCAAATGCCAGCTCCGTCATTTCAGCACTATAATATTGGTAATTATTTCGGCCTTCATCTTTTGCTTTATACATGGCAGCGTCAGAAAATTTAAGCAGATCGATAGCAGAGCTGCCATCATCAGGATATAGGCTGATGCCGATACTGCATGAGACATATAGTAAGTTATCATTGATAGTGACAGGCTTTTCTATTGCTTCAAGGATCTTATGTGCTAATAACGAAGCATCTTGACCTTGTGTTAATTCCTCCATGGTGATCGTAAACTCATCACCTCCTAAGCGTGCAATGCTATCTTCACTGCGAATAATATCAATAAGTCTCTGAGTGATGACGACAAGAATTTTATCACCGATATCATGACCAAACGAATCATTAATCTCTTTAAAGTAATCAAGATCAATGAAAAATAGAGCCAACTTTTGACCATTTCGTTTAGATTTTTCTATTGCCTGTTCTAGTCTGTCATTAAAAAGAACACGATTGGGCAACCCCGTTAAAGCATCATGGTGAGCTTGGTAGTGTAAGTTGACTTTCTGCTGTTGTAATTTGTCTTGAACTGCGAGGCGGGAAGTAATATCTTTGGCAGATTCTATAATTCCAATACAGTTCTGTTCATTATCAAATAAAGGGGTTGCTGAGAGTTCTATGAAATGTTTAGTGCCATTTGATTTCTGATGATTGTGGATAACAATAGAAGGTTTTTTGGTGTCCATTATTGTTTTTAGAGGACATAGGTGATTAGAACCGTTACACGGTATAGATTGAAAATGGGAAACTTCATAACACTTTGGATGCCTGGGATCGGCGATGTATTTGTCTTGCATAGTTTCTGAAAGTGCTTTATTCATAAGTTCAACACTATAGTCTTTTTTTATCACCATAATGGGATTATCGACACCATCCACAATGGATTGTAAGTACTGATGTTGTTCTTTTAGTGCATCTTCTACCTGTTTATGTTCTGTGATATCACGGAATATTTCCAGTTTGGAAATACTGCCATCTGCATTTTTCAACGGTGTATCAATCAGATCATATGTCCTCTGATTTTTGCTTGAATACCATTCCCATCTTACTGTTTTTCCAGCAAAAACATCAGATATTTTACACCATGAGCAGGCTTCAGTTTTACCATGAAAATATTCATAACATTTTTTATCGTTATAAACTCCAAAATCTTTAATAAGTACTTGATTTACGTATTGAATGTCGTAATTCTGGTTTACGATATAAACACCATCCTGCATTGCCTCAAAAATGCTTTTTAGATTATCTCTTTCAATACGTAGTGCTTCTTCAAGTTGCTTATGCTCATATTCTTTCATTTAATTACCAACCTTTGTCACTGACACATAACGCGGCTATTGAGTGAAAATAAAACAGTAAGTAATAATTGCTGGTCATTCAATAGCCTTACTAATTCTACATAATTATCACAAAATATAAAATTATTATTTTTGATGCGCTTACGTCTTGTGGTGAAATGCAATTATTGATAATAAGAAATGAGTGTCTGGTGTGACCATACATGCTGAGATGTTAGCCAGAGAGTGAAATAAGTACCGTCTATCTAAATTTGAGAATATGGCATTTTTTGAAAATAAACCTCCATTTCTTCAAAAGGCATTGGTTTGCCTAATAAATACCCCTGAGCATAATCACAGTCTAATGTTTTTAAATCATCGTATTGCTCTTGTGTTTCAACCCCTTCAGCGACAACTTTAATATTTAAGCCATGGGCCATTGCTATTGCAGCAATAATTAATTCTCGATCAGACGGATCGGTTATAATGTCATCAATGAAACTTTTATCAATTTTTAGTACATCAAATGGATAATTTCTTAAATAACTCAGAGATGAGTAGCCTGTACCAAAGTCATCCATCGCAATATTGATACCTAATTCATTTAACCTGGATAATGTCGTATCAATTGAGTGATGACCACTCATTAATACGCCTTCTGTGAGTTCAAGTTCTAAAGTCTTACTGGAAACCTTTGATTGAATTAAAGTTGTTTCAATATAGTCAACAAGCTTTGGGTCACGTAACTGAATGGGCGATAAATTAACAGCGATACGAAATTGTGGATCAAATTGAGTTTGCCAATCAGCTGTTTTACTAAGTGCCTCACTCAGTACAAATTGACCGATTGCAACAATTAACCCAGTCTGCTCAGCTATGGGAATAAACTCATCTGGAGTGACATTTCCTAAAGCTGGGTTATACCAACGAATTAATGCTTCAGCCCCCATTAAATTGCCACTGGATATATCGATTTGAGGTTGATAAAAAACAGTCAATTCATTTCGCTCTATAGCACCATAGATCTGTTCTTCCAAAGCTAACTTTCGTTGTAAATTTTTATTCATTTCATCAGTAAAATAAGAATAGGTATTACGGCCAAGTGCTTTAGCATTATACATTGCAGCGTCAGCATCTCTTAATAAATCAGCAGGAATATCTCCATCATCAGGTGCTATGGCAATACCAATACTAGCACTTAGCATTAACCTTCGACCCTCGATCAGAAATGTTTTAGTAATACGTTTAAGAATCGCTTCTGCCACCAACCCTGCTTCGGTGGCATTTTTAAGTCCTCCTAATAAGATGAGAAATTCATCACCACCGAGACGTCCTACAGTATCACCAGAACGGATAACATTTAATAAACGTGTGGCCACTTCAATTAAAAGTTTGTCTCCCGTTGCATGTCCTAGGGTATCATTTATTTTTTTGAAGTCATCCAGGTCTAAAAAAAGGACAGCACTTTTATAATCAGCTCGTTCACCTTCCAGTAGTAGATGTGACAGTCGATCCAGAGCAAGGAACCGGTTCGGTAAATCGGTTAGAGTATCAAAGTGTGCCTGGTGAGTAATTTTTTCCTGTTGCTGTTTTTGGATAGTAATATCTTCTTTAATGGCAAGATAATGCTGAATTGTTCCATACTCATCGGTAACAGGTGCAAAATGCCCTCGCTCCCAAAAAATTTCACCATTTTTCTTACGGTTTTCCATTTCCAGCTCCCATGTCTGACCAGAGCTAATGGCACCCCATAATTCTTTATAAACACTCACAGGCGTATTTCCCGATTTGAGTATCCGTGGATTTTTTCCTTCAACTTCTGCCATGGTATAACCTGTAATAAGCTCAAAGGCATGGTTAACGTACTCAATATTTCCTTCTGTGTCAGTAATGATAATCGACATCGGTGTCTGTTCTACGGCCTGAGATAAAATGCGAATATTTTGTTCCTTTTGTACTAAATCAGTGATATCACGAATGATACCCAGCATATGGGGAATGCTACTGATTTGAATGCCCTTTCCAATGACTTCAGATACAAAAATTGTTTTATTTTTTTTCTGCAATAAAATACGGATAGGGAGGCCTTCTTTACTGGTTTTAGTTTTTTCAAAAAAAGAACGGTCTTGTTCAGGTGCCTTTATATCAAAAACACTCATGCTTTGTAGTTCTTTCTCTGAGTAACCAAGCATTTTACAAAAAGCATTGTTGACAAAGGTAAAATGACCATTAATGTCTGTAACTGATATCCCCTCGATTGATTGGTTAGTGATAGCATCAAGCATCATTTGGCTTTCAGCTAGTTCGTTTGTTCGTTGTAAAACCCTCAGCTCAAGGTTGTCTCGAGCCTGTTCAAGTTTTTGTTCTGCAATTTGCCAGCGGCGACCAATACGATGTGCAAGAAAAGCTCCTATGCTGCTGATAAATATTAAAACGGCTGCTGCAAGGCTAATGGTATTCCTGATCCCTTTACTATATCTGGCTGAGACTCGCGACATTTTTTGTATTTTTCCAAAAATCCAGCCAGTATCCAAATGTGATAAAAAAATAATCTGTTTATTATTGCTAGTTAATGGTAATGGAGCGATTATTTCTGCTAATAAGGGATAATCTTTTGTTTTTGAGAGCTTACGTTTTTGATTTAAAAATTTCTTAACAATAAGTAATTTATTGATATCATCTTCCAGGCCTTTGTCTTCACCACTTTGGGCAATGATATGACCACTTCTATCCATCAAAAAATTTATTCCTCCTTCCTTTTCTTTTTGTGTATTTTTAATTAAGTGTGATAATTTACGTAAGTGGAATACACCGCCTAAATGGGCAATAATTTGATTTTTTTTATTTACAATGGGAACATCAATTGAAACTGCAGGTACTCCATCAGCACCAATAAATGTGTCAGAAATAACGGCTTTTTTGCTTGCGGATGCCAATTTAAAATAGGGACGATGGGAGAGGTTATAATTTTTTAATGAAGTTTGTACAGAGTATGGGTGGGAAATGTAATGATCGCCATTGGGCAGCAGAACAAAGAGCACAGTAAATCCGTATGCTGGCTCCTTTAACAATTGTTCCAAAAGTAGTCTGCGTTGCAAATCAGCATCTTCTGGAATGCCATTTAAATTTCTATTGATTAATGACTTATCAGGCGGGTTCTGAAAAACAGCATGTTCAGACGTTAGAATTAAACGTGCTTGAGCCTGCTCTACAATGTCATCAACCCATTGAGACATTTTATAAGAAGAAATTTTTTCATTATTTATCCATTGTTCAACCGCTGTATTTTCCAAAGAATTACTTAAATAGGATGTTAATAAAAGCAAAGCTAAGATAATACTAATCATATAAATTAGAGTAATTTTCTTTAATGGTGACATCAGAAAGAATCCATTGTATATATAAAAAGTAAGTACAGTTGCTATTTCAAGGAGTAAAATATATATTTTACTGATTTTAGTATAACACTGGAATATTTCTATGAAAGAATTTGTTTGTCACAGAAGCACGTAAAGGTGAATTCGGAGCTAATACACTGAGTATCGATGAGCTTGGACACCGTTGGTAGCAATTATTTAGAAAAGAAGCATTAAATTGGTGCTTTTTTGTGACTTAGAGATTGAAAAAATGTTTGAATTTTTATCCTTTCTGCTTGTACAATAAAATGTCTTATGTTTAGAATTCAAGCTTAATATAAATTAATCACTACAAGGAGTTTGCTATGTCATTGAATGGCGTTTGGGCTTTAGAAGTTGCTGGAGTATATGGATGGGAACGAGTCTCTACTGTTTATTTAGAAAATGGACGTTATTTAGGAGGCAATGCTAATTTTTTTAGTCAGGGCAGTTTTACAACCAAAGGTAAGAATGTAAATATGTCACTGGATGTTACTCGTCATGGAGCTAAAGTAATTGTCTTTGGTGAAAAACAAAAGCAGTTTTCAATTGAGTTTGTGGGTAAGAAAAAGAAACATTTAATTAAAGGATATATTAATTTAAAAGGTGCACACTCAAGTATTGCCCGCTATCCGAGTCAGTTTATAAGGCTTGCCGATATTGTTTAAATATGTGACTAAATATACAAAATACTAAGGATAGAAACTCCAGAAATTTGAGCCTAAAAGTTTAAAAAGCTCATTTTTTTTGTAAATCAGCAATTTGAGAGAGCAGATGATGATCCATTATGTTCATATCGGCAATATTTTCGTCAAGTAAATTATGATGTCCAAAACTGCTGGTGACATTTGCCTGATTCAGTAAATCAAGTGATTTAATGGCTTCTTTATCAATAATGATATGCTCTTTATTAAGAATAATAAAATCATCACCTTGGACTCTGAAGATTAAACTTTCTGGATAACTTTCTTTAAGAAAAAAAGCAAACTCTTTAAGTAATCGATCACCTTTATTCCACCCATATTTATTATTAAATTTTGAAAAGTGGTGTAAATAGATAATGTTAATACAGCTGTATTCTTTATCATATTTGTTTCGTATTAATATGACGTCTAGATAGTTTCGATTATAAGTGTCAGAAATAATGTCTTTAAAGAAATATGAAAAACGCTCTTTTTCTAATTCAGTAATTGGCATTTGGGTGATATTTTCTTCAATCTCAACCTCATTAAGAACATCCACAGCGATTTTGACGACTTCGGGATGAAATTGTTTGCCACTTAGATTTTTTATTTCTTCCAGAGCTTCTGTTACTGATTTTCGATCTTTATAAATTCGGTTAGTCGTCATTGCATCAAATGCATCTGCCACAATCATTATCCGTGATAGGGGGCGTACCTCGTTTCCTTTTTTTCCACCAGGATAACCATGACCGTCAAAACGTTCATGATGCTCTAATATAATACCGGCCAGTTCATTAAACATAGGTATTTTTTTTAATAAATTATAGCTTTCGGAGACATGTTCCTTGATGAGTTTGTATTCAAGTTCATTCAGTTTTCCTGGATTCAGTAAAATTGAATCAGGAGTGGCCACTTTACCCAAATCATGAAGCATTGCGGCCTGATGCAATTTTTGAATCTCTTTTTCAGAATACCCCATCGCTTGGGCAATAAGCATACAGTATTTTGCAACACGTAAGCTATGACCACCTGTATAGGAATCTCTGTCTTCAATCAAATTGACGATGGAATAAAGTGTTTGTCTATAATTATGCACTTTTTCATCAAACAATTTTTTGTAGTCGTGTGTTTTTTTAGAGACTATTTTTTCCAGGTTTTTCTTATAATGTTCATTTTCCTGATAACGTTTTATTTTAGATATCGTCGTTTCAAGAATTTGATTAACTTGAGTAAAATCAATTGGTTTTATAATATAACCATTTATCCCCATTTTAATTGCTTCGACAAAATATTCAGGATTGGTATAGGCAGAGGTGACAATAATGTCTTGTTCAACATTAAGCTCTCTAATTTTTTTTGACATTTCTATGCCGTTCAATTTAGGCATTTCTATATCAGTAATAATAATGTCATATGGATTGGTTTTATAAAACTCTAAACCTTGCTCACCATTTTCTGCAACATCAAGATGCATAAAAATCTTATCAAGATAACGGCTCACAGAGTCTCTTAATGCAGGTTCATCTTCAATATATAATAGCCTGATAGAATGTGCTGCTTCTTTAAGTTGCTTTAACTGACTCATATTTTAAACTTAACTTCAATTTTTTGTAATTGTTCAAACATTTGTTCAAACTCAATGGGTTTTAATAAAAAACAATCAATTCTCTCATCAATATTTTTATCCATGATTTAAAATGCTAATCTCACCGTTAAGATGCTGGTCGACAATTGTTTTGGATATTTACAATCCCAGTCCAGTAGCATTTTTTCTCTTCTCTAATTGAGAGATGAGGGGAGTGTAAGCGAAGTATTAAATGGCAATATGATGGTAAATTTAGCTCCATCATTGGTATTTATTACAAACAGTTTACCTTTCATGTGTTCTTCAATGATAGTTTTTGACATATATAAACCCAAGCCAGTCCCAGATTTTTTATCTTTAGTTGAAAAGTAGGGCTCAAAGATTTTATTTTGAATGTTTTCTGCAATTCCTCCAGCATTGTCGGTAATAGAAATTTTTACTTTTTCATCAGATTCAAATATATCAATGATCAGCCTGCGTTCTGTTTCTCTATTTTCCAATAGGGCTTCTTTGGCATTTTTTATTAGATTAATTAAAACTTGTAATAATTCCCGATTGTACAGTATCAGGCTATGATCACTTTGATAATTTTTTATGATCTCAATGTTGTTGTTCTCCAGGATTTTACCCACAATCGAAAAACATTCTTCCATGATTTGTTGTGGTATGGCTTGTTCTTTTTTTCTTTCGGGTCTGAAAAAATTTCTAAAATCATCGATTGTTTTGGATAGGTGTTGAGTTTGCTCGATGATATTCCTTGCTTCTTTAGAAAAGAACTCAGGTTGAATTTCATCTAATTCAATATCGGCCAACATATTATTGGCTTCCATTGCAATGACGCTGATAGGTTGGCGCCACTGATGAGCAATCATGCTGATCATTTCACCCATTGCAGCATGTCGTGATTGAGTCATGATTAACTCATCTTGGGCTTTTATTTTTTTTTGTGCAATTTTTCGTTCTTCAATTTCATCAACCAAAGCAAGATAAGATTCATTCAAACGTGTATCAATTTGTTTTAGGTAACGAGTAAAAATAAAGAACCAGATCAGACTTAAAATGCCGATAATTATGATCAGTTTTGAAAATAATAAACTCAATGCGTTAACGTCGTCGGTACGGTTTCTTAAAACAATAAAATGTCCAATATGCCGCCCACCTTCATTAAGAAGGGAAAATGAGCCTGATGTATAGTATTCTTCACCTAAAATAATATGGCTTCTTTTATTTTGGGAGAGTGTTACACTGAGATCGTGTAAGTTGTCGTGATTGCCCTGGGGCAGTAATTCATCACCATATATAACGGTGTGATCATATAAGTGGTTAAAATTTAAGTGCTGTAAATTCTCTTGCTGAGCCTTTTTTAAATCTCGTTTATTTTCCTCTGTCAGTACTAACAAACTCACTTTTTCGATATTTTCAAGTGTATCTAAAATAAGGTTCAAATTAAGTTTAATTTCAATATAAACGGGAGTGGAAGCTTTTGATAGGATTAATCTGGAAGTGATTAAACGAAGCTCCTTGGTTGGCGTTAACTCCAGACCATATGCAAGGTCTCCTGTATTAATTGTTCTGCTAATAACATAGCCACTGGTCAACTGACTTGTTGTTTCTTTGTCGTTTTCATTATTGTGCACACGTAACATATAGGTTTTATCATTTAAGAAAAAATTAATTTCTGTTACAAGAAACATATCTTCAAGAATTGAAAAGAATTGTTCGCTGCATAAGCGCAGTTTTTTGATATCGGATTCAGCGAGAGCTGATTGGATACATTGACTGTTTTCAATAACATAGATTTGGCTGGAAAGTAGCTGTGCAGTTTCATCAACCTTACGTAGAAAGCTTTGTTCAATGTTATTTAGAATTGCCTGAGACTCATTATTATTGTTATCAATTTCGATGATATAAATGGCAATAAAAAACATAAGGATAAGAGCTATGTAAGAAGCAACTAATGGCCAAAGAATCGAACGTTTTATAGAGGTAAGGTTGTGCACTTCCACTCAAGTAGCCTTATTGACTGATCTTTTAGTTAAAAAAATAAAACAAAGTATTGTAAAATCCATCTGGTAGCAATACTTTTCACTTCTATTCATCAAACTATTGCCATAGATCAATTGTTTTTGTTTGCTCTTGGTTGAATTTTTTCTAATGAAAATGAGGAAGAAAGCATTTCTTTAACCGTTTTTGTTGATCAGAATCATTGCCCTTTCCCACTTATTCTAATATCCTTGAAATAACAGAAAACATCTTTATATACATGAATTAACGGGTGAAATCATTCCATGAAAAATGTATTACAGCGATTGTTAGATGCAGAACATAAAGCACAGGAAATTGTAGACAGTGCAAAGAAGGAACGTGACCGATTAATTGATGAAGCTCGAGATGAAGTTAAAAGAGCTGAACAGCGTTTTCAAGTCCGTGTTCCTGAGATTCATTCTTCTTTTACGGATAAAGCTAAAGAGCGGGCGCAAACACAGATAAATGAATTAGAACGGCGTTACCAGGAACGCCAGGCGCGTCTGATTGATATATCTGAACAGTATCAACAACAAGCGATTGATGATGTTCTGGGTTTGATTTTGAATGCAGAGAAGAATTAATCATGCTGAAAGTTGCACGCTATGCCTATCTGCAAACCATGATCATGATTTTTTCCAAGCGTCTGCTGAATTCTGCTGAATTTTCTCATTTAATCCCACAACCCTTTGAGATAATACTACCCGCTCTAAAAAATAAAGGGCTTGATGATATTATCCAGAATCTCACTCAATCTCATTTTAAGTTACTGCCTGCAGGCAATATGGATAGTTTGTTTTTGTCGGTACTTCTGGATGATGCTCGTTCGATTATTCGTTCTCTTTCTGGATATGAACGAGATATTTTTATCTATTGGATAAGACGTTTTGAACTAAAAAATATTAAAACGATTCTGCGAGGAAAATCATTACAACGCTCAAAGGAAGAGGTACTGTCAGAACTTACGCCTCTAGGGCACTTTGCCATACTCCCTATTGATGATCTGCTTAATGCAGATAATATCCCAGATATTTTAATCCTGCTGGAAAAAACGCCTTTTGCCTCCATTGCGCGCTATGGCAGCAAGAGTTTTGAACAAAAACAGGATGTATTCACCATAGAGACTGCAATTAATCATCAATATTTTACTGGCTTAAATGTTCAACTAAAAGCCTTAAGTGATGAAGAACAATCTTTACTACAACCACTATTGGGACGTATTATCGATCAGACTAATCTGATTTGGTTATTACGCTATCGTTTGTCATATCATTTATCACCTTCACACAGTTATTTTTTATTAGTTTCAGGCGGACTTTATTTAAACTCTAAAGTGTTAGTTCGCTTATCTCAAATTAAAAAACTGGATCAGATTTTTAGTTTGCTTCCAGATGAAATCAGTTTACTGATCAAAGACTGTGACTCTGTTCATCAGATTGAACTGAGTCTGGAAAAAGATATTATTCAGTATGCCAGTAGCATGCTTAAAGAAAGTGTTTTTTCATTGACTCATGCCTTTGCTTATCTGGTTTTGCGAGAAAAACAATTATCACAGCTCCATGCTCTGTTTAAAGGAAAGCTATTACATTTATCTGAAGATGAAATCGCTTTTGCTATAGGAGAGGAACTATGAGTCTGCTCCATTGTGAAACGATGCGCTATATTTCTTTATTTATGCGTTTTGATGATGTACCTATGGCTTCTATTGTACTTGCTGAATCTGGATTTTTTGATCCATCCAGAGCAAGCTATGCAGATGAAAAGCTGCCTGACAGGCAGGGAATAGCCTATCGCCGAATATTTAATAATACATTATCGGAATGGGAAAAAATTTCTCAGTATTTAGCAATAACGCCAGAAGAAAAAGTCAGTAAATTAATTACTATCAATAAACAGCGATTAGTCAATGTAGAAAACCGCTTGAATGAAATCGGGAACATCTGCTCAGAACATAAAGATAATAAGAGAAAATTGGATGAGCAGCTAAACTCAGTCATGCACTTGTTTTCACTATTAGATCACTTTAGTCATCTTGATATTGATCTTAGTATGCTACAGCAGGATTTTAAATTTCTAGATGTTCGTCTTGGTATCATTCCTTTATCTTATCTGTCACGCTTAAAACAAGCTTTGGGAATTGAAGGTTATTACCTTTCTGCTTATGTTCAGGAAAAAGACAGTGCACATGTGATCATTGCTGGTGTTAAAAAAAATAATGATATTCAGGCACTGCTGGATTCTGCTTCATTTCAAAGCTTACACGTACCCAGTGAATTTCACCAACATCCCAAAAGAGTCTATTCAAATCTGGCTGATAAGCAACAGATAATTCTTGAAAAAATTTCCATTCATGAGTTTGAATGGTCTCTACTACAGCAACGTTTTAAACAGGAAATAATAGAATTGGGTGATTTACTGGCTCTGGCAAAACCCTATGCAATACTCAGTGAGACGATGCTAAGAAAAGGCCAGTTAATTGAAATTAATGGTTGGGTTCCTTTATCTAAAATGCAGCTGATAAAACAAACTCTGGACAAACATATTGCGAATCCAGTTATTATTCAAAGTCGAGAACCTACTCAAGAGGAATATGCTAAAACCCCTTCCTATTTATTACGTCCCCAGTGGCTCCAACCCTTTTTAAACTTGGTGACTAACTATGGTGCGCCAGGCTATCGTGAATTTGATCCCAGCTGGTTTTTTACGCTGAGCTATGTGTTGATGTTTGGACTGATGTTCGGTGATGTAGGACATGGAGCCTGTATTTTGGGTCTATCATTATTGATTAA